>CALGGE010000050.1 GCA_937916125.1 uncultured Elusimicrobia bacterium
TAAATTAGAAGCTATACTTCTGTAGAAGTATAGGCATATTGTTAACTCGTTTTGTAAAATAGGTTGACAATTTGCTTTTTATTTAATAAACTTATCACGCGAGGATAAATGAAAATGAAAAATTTATTGAATAAAGTATTAACCGGCGAAAAAATAACCAAACGGGAAGCACTGTCTCTTATCGGTGTTGACCTTACGGAACTTTCTGACTGTGCCGAAAAAATAAAGAAAAAATTTTGCGGCAACAAATTTGATATGTGTTCCATAATTAACGGAAAAAGCGGTAAATGCAGCGAAAACTGTAAATATTGTGCTCAGTCCGCTTTTTACCAAACCGACGCAAAAGAATATCCTTTACTTGATACCGACAATATATTTAAAGAAGCCAAACATAACGCCGATAAAAAAGTGCATAGGTTTTCCATAGTTACATCCGGCAAGAGACTTAACGACACCGAAATAGAAAAAGTTTGTCAAACATATAAAACGATAAAAAACGGCTGTAATATTTCATTGTGTGCTTCCATGGGATTATTGTCCTATGACAATTTACTTAAATTAAAACAGGCAGGAGTTACAAGGTATCATTGCAATTTGGAAACTTCAAGAAAATTTTTCCCTAACATTTGTACCACGCACACTTACGACGAAAAAATCAATACCATAAAAACGGCACGTAGAGCAGGGCTTGAAGTGTGTAGCGGGGGAATATTAGGGTTGGGGGAAAGTTTTGAGGACAGAATTGATATGTTTTTTGATTTGGCGGAGCTTGAAATAAAATCGATTCCGATAAATGTTTTAAACCCCATAAAAAATACGCCTTTTGAAAATAATAAAATTTTATCTCGGGACGAAGTGGCAAGAACCGTTGCAATAGCAAGGTTTATTTTGCCCGATGCTTTTATCCGTCTTGCAGGCGGCAGACTTCTTTTTAAGGATAAAGGTATGTTTTTCCTGTCGTCGGGAGCAAATGCGGCAATTACCGGCGATATGCTGACAACTACGGGAACTTTAATAGATGAAGATTTTGATATAATAAAAAAATTAGGGTTTGAAAAATGACGAAATCAATTTTTGTTGCCGGAACATCAACCGATATAGGGAAAACTTTTGTTACCGCTTTAATTGTAAAATATTTAAGAGATAAAAGTATAAATGCCGGATATTATAAACCGGTTTTAAGCGGTGCGGAAATTGTAGACAATAAATTAGTTCCGGGTGATGCAAAATATGTTTGTGATATTGCGGGAATAAACGTTCAACCGCAGGATTTGGTTTCATATACTTTTAAAACGGCTGTATCACCGCACCTTGCTGCAGAGCTTGAAAATAAATTTATAGACTTAAACAAAATAAAAACGGATTTTACTAATTTAAAAAACAAATATGATTTTGTTGTCGTTGAAGGTTGCGGGGGAATAGTCTGTCAAATACAGACACCGGAAGATTGGAAGATTAGAAGATTGGAAGATTATCAACGACACAATGATGAAAAAAAAGAGATTTTTTTGACGGATATTATTAAAAAATTGGAACTTGATGTTGTTCTTGTTGTATCTTCAAAACTTGGAACTATTAATTCTACGGTATTAACTGTAGAATATGCAAAAAAATTAAATATAAATATTAAGGGCATAATAATGAACTATTATGACAAAAATAATTTTATGCATATCGATAACAAAAAACAGATTGAATATTTAACAGGTATTCCTGTGATCGCCACAGTTGCCGAAAACGGCACAGGCTTGGATGGATGGAACAATAGAAATATATTTTTTAGGAGTATTTATGACTTTAAGAAAATATGAAAATTTAGAAAAAAAGGATTTGCGGTACATTTGGCATCCATGCTCACAAATGAAAGATTATGAAACTTTGCCTCCGATAGTAATAGATCATGCAAAAGGTTTGTATTTATATGATATTTACGGAAAAAAATATGCTGATGTTATCAGTTCATGGTGGTGTAATTTATTGGGGCACTCTAACCCGAAAATAAATAAAGCGATAACTAACCAATTGAAAAAATTGGAACATGTTATTTTTGCAAACTTTAGCAATAGAGCAGCAATAGAGTTGGCTGAAAAACTTATATCCGTAGCACCGAAAGGTTTATCAAAAGTTTTTTTTACCGATAACGGTTCATCTGCCGTTGAATCCGCACTTAAAATGAGTTTCCAGTATCACTATCAAACGGGAAATCCTCAGAAAAAAAAGTTTATGGCAATATCTGACGCATATCATGGAGAAACCGTAGGAGCATTATCCGTAGGCGGTGTGGATTTATATTCTAAAATTTTTCAACCGCTTTTGATTGATATCTTAAGAGTACAGGGACCGGATTGTTACAGATGCCCGTTCAATAAAAACAGAGAAACTTGTAAGGCGGAATGTTTTGTTTATGCCGAAAAAGTTTTAAAAAAAGAAGCTAAAAATATTGCGGCTTTTATAATAGAGCCTATGCTGCAAGGTTCTGCAGGTATGCGAATTTATTCTCCGAAGTATTTAAAAAAATTGAGAAAAGCATGCACGAAATATAATATTCATTTAATTGCCGATGAGATAGCATCAGGTTATGGAAGAACGGGAAAAATGTTTGCTTGTAATCATGCAGATATAACACCGGATATAATGTGTGTCGGGAAAGGTTTAACCGGCGGATATCTGCCTATGGCATTAACAATAACCAATGATAAAATTTATAAGGCATTTTATGCCGATTATAATGAAGGAAAAATGTTTATACACAGCCACACATATTCGGGAAATCCTTTGGCTTGTGCGGCAGCATTGGAAGTATTAAATGTTTTAGAAAAAGAAAATATAATAGAAAAAACTCAAGAAAAAGCCGAATTTTTTAATGATTTGATAAAAGAAGAATTTTCTTCCAATAAATTTGTCGGAGATATAAGAAATATCGGTTTAATAAATGCCATTGAAATAGTGGAAGACAAAAAAACAAAAAAATCTTTTGATGCTAAAAGAAGAACAGGCTATAAAATATACAAAGAGGCATTAAAACTGGGGCTTTTGCTGAGACCTTTAGGAGATGTAATGTATTTTAATCCGCCTCTTACAATAACGGAAAAAGAGATGATATCCGTAGTTAAACTCTGTAAAAAAGCATTTCTTCCAATCCTCTAATCCTCTGCCGTTGCAGTTTGTAGTCGTTGTCATTCTGAACGTAGTGAAGAATCTCGTCGTTTCCTTTGCCGTACATTGTACATTGTACATCATACATTGTACATTGCCGTTTTCAACTTTTCAACTGTCGTTGTCGTACATCATACATTGTACATTGCCGTTCTCAACTCTTCAACTATTCAACTATTCAACTCTGTTGAATTTCGAAACTCTGTCAATAAGAGAATTTCCTGCCACTTCTCCACCTATATTTAAATCGGAAACTATAACTCTGTTTATGTAATTTATTGTTTTATTGTTTTGGCTGTCGTAAGAAGTTAACCCCCAAATGGCGTGTATAATGTAAGCTTCTCCGTCCTCGTTGCCGATATACAGCATAATATGACCGGGAAAAAATATAAAGCTTATGCCCTCAACGGCATTTTGTATAAGCGATATATTTTTTATTTCATTAACATCCGATTTTTTGAATTCTATAATGTTACCGCATTTTATTTTTTGCGTGGAAGTTTCCGGAAGAAGTATCCCGAAACAGTTAAATATTTGGCTTAAATATCCGGAACAATCCTGTTCCCCGTTTGAACCGCCCCAGCCGTAAGGCTCGTTTAAATGTTTAAAGGCAAGTTTTAAAGCATTTCTTTGAGTGTATTGTAAATAACCGATATTAACGTTTTCTTTATTTATAAAAGCTTTTTTATATTCCAAAAATCCGTTTTTATTGACGGATGGGATTTTTATCACGTAAGAGTTTTTGTGTTTTTCATCGGGATAATACGGAAATTTTGCCCCCATTCTTACATAATCTGCAAATTTTAAATTTGTACCGATAAAAATATCTGCCTTGTTCTCGACAACAACAATGAAGTTTTTCATATTTAGCCATTCTACAAAAGTTTTTCTGTTTGTAAATGCCAAATTTTCGGTTTCTACCCAGCCTTCTTCCGTTTTTGCAACGGCATAACTCCACTTTTTATCTTTTGTTTGGCACAGAATAATTAACGGCGTCCCCATATCGAGACTTTCTTCCTGTAACCTGTCGATATCCTTTGATGTTTTACCGGATAGAACTTTCTTTTCTGTCGGAAAAATGCGGACGTCGCAGTATTTGACGGTTATTGCATATTTTATGTTTATCGTATTTTTTGTTCCCGTATCTATCCTGTCCGTAAGGCTTATATAAAAGTCGGGGAAAACAAATTCTCCGGCTTCATTATAATAGTTTTTGTTTATATACCACGAAACTCTGTCGTTGAAAATTTTCCTTAATGATTTTTGAGAAACGGTTTGAGGATATTTTTCAAGGTTTGTTATGCCGTCTGCCGTACGGGCAATCTTTTTGTTGAATTCGGCAATTTCTTTTTGATTTAAAATAATTTTGTTTGGATTTTTTAATTTTGATATCCAGTACCCTGAAGTTTTCATATAACGCGGTATGGTATTTTCAAAGGCAATTTTATCTTTTTTTGTTCCGTAATTTATTTCCGAAGGATTTAAAATGACCGTACTTTTATTTGATATCTCGACGGACGCGTAGTTTATACCGGTATTTATTTTTTTCGGATAATAATTTATGCCGATGTCCGAAAGTTCTTTAAATGCAAACAAACTTGCAACGATTAACAAAAATATATATAATTTTTTCATAATGGCATATTATAGCAAAAGATAACAATAATATCAAAAAAATAATTTACAAAATTTAAACGAAAATGTATAATAACAAAAATTTAAAGTTTTAAAGTTAAAAAAAAGGAAAATATTATGTATGATGTTATAGTAGTCGGTGCAGGCAATGCAGGCTGTGAAGCTGCACTTGCTCCTGCGAGAATGGGCTTAAAAACACTTCTTATTACTCAAAATATAGATTCAATAGCCAATATGCCGTGCAACCCAGCGATAGGCGGTATTGCCAAAGGTCAGATAGTCAGAGAAATTGATGCTTTGGGCGGAGAAATGGGATGGATTACCGATATGGCGGGAATTCAGTTTAAAATGTTGAATAAATCAAGAGGTCCTGCCGTTTGGTCGCCGAGAGCTCAATGTGATAAAAAATTATATTCCACATTTATGCAGAATTCCATAATATCGCAGAAAAATCTTGATTTGCTTCAGGCAACTGTAACCGGACTGATAGTTGAAAACAATAAAATTAAAGGCGTAAGAACAAATTTAGAAGAGAAAATAGAATGTTCTGCCGTTATTATTACGACGGGGACATTTTTAAACGGAAAAATTTTTGTCGGCAAAACCGTTTTTAACGGCGGAAGATTCAGCGAAAAAGCCTCAATAAATCTGTCGGAATCTTTGATAAAAGACTGCGGGCTTGAAATATCTCGTTTTACTACATGCACACCGCCGAGAGTTAATGGAAGCACGGTTGACTATTCCAAGATGATACCTCAGCCGGGCGACAATCCGCCGGTTCCGTTTTCTCATTTTACTGATGCCAAAACTTGGCAACAGACAAAAAAACAGGTTCCCTGCTATTTGGTGTATTCTAATGAGACAACTCATAAAATAATCAGAGATAATATTGAAACTTCTTCTTTGCGGAACGGTATGGCAGATGCTCACGGTCCGAGATACTGCCCGTCGATAGAAGACAAAATCGTTCGTTTCCCGGACAGGACAAGACATCAGTTGTTTTTAGAACCGGAAAGTTTAAGTACGAAAGAAGTTTATATAAACGGCTTGTTTACAGGCTTGGGGGAACAAGTTCAGAAAGATTTGCTTCATTCCATTGAAGGTTTGGAAAATGTAAAAATTATAAGATACGGTTATGCCATAGAGTATGATTATGTTCCGCCGACTCAAATAAAACATACTCTTGAAACAAAAAATATAGAAAATCTTTATCTTGCAGGACAGATTAACGGAACGACAGGTTATGAAGAAGCCGCGGGACAGGGAATAGTTGCGGGAATTAATGCCGCACTTAAAATTCTGCAGAAAGAACCTTTGATATTGAACAGAGGCGAAGCATATATTGGTATTCTTATTGATGATTTGGTTACAAAAGGAACGGATGAGCCTTACAGAATGTTTACTTCACGTGCGGAAAACAGGCTCAGCATCAGAACGGATAATGCGGATTTAAGACTGATGGAACTGGGATATAGTATCGGCTTGATTTCTGAAGCAATGTACAGGAAATTTGATTTATACAGACAGACTTTGGTAGATATTTATGAGAAGAAAAAAGATATTAAACTGCCGACTGACGAAGAGCTGGCTCCTTGGTCTATGGAAAAAGTAAATGAAGAAATGGATATAACTTTGAAATATGAGGGTTATATCAAAATATATGAACGTAATGCAAAAAAAATAGAGAAATACGAGAATAAAAAAATCCCCGAAGATTTGGACTATAATTCAATATCCACATTATCTGCCGAAACCAAAGAAAAATTGTTGAAAGTCAAACCTTTAACTTTGGGACAGGCAAACAGAATTCCGGGAATAAAACCGAGCGACATTATTTTCTTAAACATTGCAATAGAAAAATTAAGGAATGCTAATGAAACACAATAATATCAATATTTATGTCTTCAGCGGCACCGGAAATACGTTAATTGTTGCCAATAAACTTGCTGAAAATTTCGACAAAAAATCCTATAATGCAAAAGTTCTCAGAATGGAAGCTACCGAGCCTCAAAATGTAAATTTGAACTCAACAATCGGTATCGGCTTTACAATTGCATTTTGGAATACTTATCCGTTTGTTCGTCAATGGATTGATAATCTTCCCGACGGTAACTGTGCGGAAGTTTTCTTGTTTGCCACTATGGGCGACAGCTCCTGCGGAATGATACACCATATAGCCAAAATATTGGAAAATAAAAATTATAAAATTCTTGATGCGGACAGTTTTTTAATGCCGAACAATTTTTTATTGGTACAGGGTGACAAAGCCAATGAGACAAAGAGAAACAAAAATCTGTTGAAAGTCGAAAAATTTGCAAATGATATTATGACCGACTACGAATACAAAACTAAAATAAATTTTCTTACGACTTTTATTTTTAAGATAACAAGCTACATAGTTCTAAAGGCGTGGAACAGCGGGCTTGCAAAGAAAATAATGAGATTTAAAATTGATAAAGAAAAGTGCGTCAAATGCGGAATTTGTGCCAAGCTATGTCCGACGGACAATGTAGAAATGCAAACCTTTCCGAATTTTAAAAACAAATGTATTTTTTGTTTAAGGTGCGTATCTTATTGCCCGCAACAGGCATTAAGCAACATAATTCTTTTAAAAACTTACAGGGCGTTGAATATAGAGGAAATATCATGGAGAAAATAATTATAGAAATTTTGGGTTATGTTTCGGCAACTCTTACGACGATAGCTTTCTTGCCGCAAATTATAAAAACCGTCCAAACAAAATCGGCAAAAGATGTTTCCATGGGGATGTTTGTTCTTTTTACCATAGGCGTGTTTTTGTGGATAATTTACGGTGTGCTGACTAGAACGTATCCCGTTTTAATTGCCAATGCGGTAATATTCTGCTTAGCTCTTACACAGATTATTTTGAAAATTATTTATGATAAACGCTAAAAAATCTCTTCGCGATTTTTTAGTTGAAAATTTTTTTTAAAAATTTATATAATATAACGGTTTGTTAAGATGATAAATACAGTCGATTTTTATATAAGGAGCGGAAAATGAAGTATATTTTTATGACCGGCGGTGTAGTAAGTTCTTTAGGGAAAGGAATCACGGGAGCAAGTATCGGTAAACTTTTGCAGTTGCACGGATACAAAGTTAATATGATAAAAATGGATCCTTATATAAATGTTGATCCGGGAACAATGAATCCCTTTCAGCACGGAGAAGTATATGTAACTGCCGACGGTGCGGAAGCGGATTTGGATTTGGGAACTTATGAAAGATTTCTTGACATAGTTACGACAAGAGCAAACACGAATACCGCGGGACACATTTATCAGACGGTTATAAATAAAGAAAGAAAAGGCGAGTATAACGGCGGAACCGTTCAGGTAATTCCTCACATAACAAATGAAATCAAAAGAAGATTTACGGCTTTTGACAAGCAGGTTGATATTACAATTATAGAAATCGGCGGAACAATCGGTGATATCGAGGGGCTTCCCTTTATTGAAGCGACAAGACAGTTTATGTTGGAACAGAAAAAAGAAGATGTTATGAGCATTCATTTAACTTTTGTTCCGTATATAGAGGGAGCAAAAGAATTAAAAACCAAACCTACACAGCATTCCGTTAATAAGTTAAGAGAAGTCGGTATAGTTCCCGATATGATAATTTGCAGAACGCAATATCCGATTACGGATTCCATGAAAGGCAAAATTTCTCTGTTCTGTAATGTCCCCGAAGAGGCGGTTGTCGAAGCAAGAACATTAAAATCAATTTATCACATTCCTGAATCTCTCCACAAACAAGGTGTTGACGAAATAGTATTAAAAAGACTAAATCTTAAGAGCAAAATAAAATTTAATCATAAATGGTTAAAATATGTTAATCAGGATACAACAAACTATAAAACGGTAAGAATCGGTGTTATAGGGAAATATGCTGATCTGAAAGACGCTTATAAGTCAATAGACGAGTCATTAAAAATATCCGCGATGGATGCAAAAGTTATTGCGGACGTAGAATATATTTCTTCCGAAGACAAAAATTTAATAAAAAAATTAAAAACTTTCGACGGCATTTTAGTTCCCGGCGGGTTCGGTATGAGGGGAATTGACGGTAAAATTGCCGCGATAAAATTTGCCAGAGAAAATAAAGTTCCTTTCTTGGGAATCTGTCTCGGTATGCAATGTTGCGTTATAGAAGCCGCACGCAATTTGTTGAAATTTAAAAATGCAAATACTACGGAAATTGATAAGAAAACGATTTATCCCGTTATTGAAATGCTCGACGAGCAGAAAGATGTTAAATATTTGGGCGGAACCATGAGGCTCGGAAATTACGAATCCGATTTGGTTAAAGGTTCTTTGGCTCACAAACTTTATAAAACGGATAAAATTGTAGAAAGACACAGACACAGATATGAAATGAACCCGAAATATATTGATATGTTTAAAGAAGTCGGTTTGGACGTTTCCGGTTATCATAAAGGAGTTTTGCCGGAAATAGTTGAAATGAAAGATCATCCTTTTTATATAGCGGTGCAGTTCCATCCGGAATTCGGTGCAAGACCTACAAAACCGCATCCGCTTTTTCAAGGGTTGATTTTAGCTGCAAAAGCAAGAGTAAAGTAGTTGATATAAGGAGTATTTATGAGAAAATATATAAAAAACAATGTCAGCTGGATAGGGTATATGGACTGGGAACTGGAAACTTTTCATGGTGACGAATATTCCATCACTAACGGTTCCAGCCAAAATTCATATTTGATTGAAGAAGAGAAAACTGTTTTAATTGATACCGTTTGGACACCTCACAGAAATGATTTTGTAGATAATCTTAAAAAAGAAATTGATTTAAAAAAAATAGATTTTATAGTTGCCAATCATGCGGAATGTGATCATTCGGGTTCTTTGACGGCACTTATGAAAGAAATTCCCGATACTCCTATTTATTGTACTCCTGCATGTGCCAAAAGTATTGAGGGACAGTTCGGTAAACATAATTGGAATTTTAAGTTTGTAAAAACGGGAGACTCCATAGAAATCGGCAACGGGAAAAAATTAATTTTTATCGAGATGAAAATGCTTCACTGGCCAGATTCAATGGCTACATATATGACCGGCGATAATATTCTTTTTTCAAACGATGCGTTCGGACAGCATTTTGCCGTCGAAGAACTTTTTGCGGATAAAGCCAATCAGTGTCTGTTATGGAAAGAAGCCGTAAAATATTTCGTTAATATTATTCATCCCTTCGCAATGCTTGTCGGTAAAAAGATCGAAGAAATCAAAAGTTTCAATTTGCCTATAGATATTATTGCTCCTTCGCACGGTGCGATTTGGAGAGATAATCCTATGCAGATTGTAGAAAAATATGCGAAGTGGGCAAATGCTTATCAGGAAAATCAGGTGACGATTGCTTATGATACCATGTGGGAGGGGACAACAAAAATCGCTCATAAAATTGCCGAAGAAATACATAGACAGAGTCCCGATACGGTGGTGAAAGTTTTTAATATTTCCAAACAGGATAAAAATGAAATTATGACGGAAGTTTTTAAATCGAAAGCCATAGCGGTAGGTTCTCCTACGGAAGTAAACGATATTTTGTCGAGCGTTTCCGGATGGCTTTCGTTCTTAAAATGCTTAAAATTTAAAAATAAAAAAGCCGCTGCGTTCGGCTGTTACGGCTGGAGCGGGGAATCGGTTAAGATTATTCAGGAAAGGTTAAAAACTGCAGGTTTTAACGTAATTGAACAGAATATAAAATCATTGTGGAAACCTACGGAAGAAGATTTTAATAAAATTCCCGAACTGGTAAAAGAACTTTTAGCTTAAAATTTTGCAAAGCAAAAAATATAAAAAAAGGAGTCAGTAAAATGAAGATTGTAAAGGTGTTAGGCAGACAGATTATCGATTCAAGAGGAAACCCTACCGTTGAAGCGGAAGTTTATCTTGATGACGGAACAATTGCAAGAGGAACAGCCCCCAGCGGAGCATCAACCGGAGAATTTGAAGCTCTTGAATTGAGAGACGGCGACAAATCCAAATTCGGCGGAAAAGGCGTTACAAAAGCCGTTAACAATATTAACGAAAAAATCGCTAAAGTTTTAGTCGGTATGGATGCAAGCGATATTTATGCCGTTGATAAAGCAATGATTGATTTGGACGGAACAAAAGACAAATCCAACCTCGGAGCAAACGCAATTTTGGCAGTTTCAATAGCTTGTTCCAGAGCGGCAGCATGTTCTTTAAATATTCCTTTGTATAAATTTTTCGGCGGAATAAATGCTAACAGACTTCCCGTTCCTATGATGAATATTTTGAATGGCGGAGCTCACGCAACAAATTCCGTTGATACACAGGAATTTATGATTATGCCTGTAGGTGCAAAATCTTTTGCGGAAGGTTTAAGATGGTGTACTGAAGTTTTCCATGCTCTTCAGAGCATATTGAAAAAAGAAAAGAAAGCAACTTCCGTAGGTGACGAGGGCGGATTTGCTCCCGATCTTTCAAGCGATGAAGATACAATTGAACATATTCTTGAAGCAATAAAAGCTGCAGGATATAAACCTTATGAAGATTTCGTTCTTGCTCTTGATGCAGCAAGTTCCGAATGGAAGAGTAAAAAAGGTAAAGGTTTCTATTGTCAGCCGAAATCTCAGAAAGAATTTACTTCCGACGAACTTATTGCTCACTGGGAATCTTTAATTGATAAATATCCTATTTATTCAATTGAAGACGGTCTTGATGAAGAAGATTGGGAAGGTTGGAAGAAAATGACCGATAAGCTCGGTTCAAAAGTTCAGTTGGTCGGCGATGATTTGTTCGTTACAAATACCGAAAGATTAAAGAAAGGTATCGACGGAAAATGCGGTAATTCCATATTGATAAAATTAAATCAGATCGGTTCTGTTTCCGAAACTCTTGAAGCAATAAAAATGGCACACAAAGCAGGTTATACGGCAGTAACTTCTCACCGTTCCGGTGAAACAGAAGATACAACCATTGCAGATTTGGCAGTAGCATTAAATACTTGCCAGATTAAGACAGGTGCTCCTTCAAGATCCGAAAGAGTTGCTAAGTACAACCAGCTCTTAAGAATCGAAGAAGAACTTGGTGATGCAGCTGAATATCCTGGAATCAAGGCTTTCAACGTAAAGAGATAATTATATATCGTAAATTATCCAGAGGACAGCTTTTGAATGGTTTCACGGGCACTTACTTTAGTGAAAACTAGGGTAGGTGCCTTTTTTTCGTGCTTGGGTGTAACTGCTAACCATTG
>CALGGE010000051.1 GCA_937916125.1 uncultured Elusimicrobia bacterium
TTCATTGTACATTGTACATCATACATTGTACATTGTCGTTCTCAACTCTTCAACCTCAAAAATCGTTTTGAGATTTTAGAAGTATTCTCGAGCAATTGTCGCAATAGACAAGCTCTTTACATTTTGTCGCCTGCACTATCAATTGCGGTCTTAACATTACGTTGCAACCGCCGCAACTCTCGCCGATTATAACGGCTACGCCCTGCCCGTCTCTCGATTCTCTTATTCTCTCATATTGAGACAAAATGTTTGCATCTATACCTTTTGCAAATTCGTCCCTGTCTTTTTTTATCTGTTCGATATTTGCTTTTGCCTGTTCGATTTTATTTTTTGCTTCTTCTATTTCTTTGTTTATTTCGGCTTGTTTTTCTTTAGCTTCCCGTTCGTAAACTTTTAACTTTTCCTGTTCCTGTGCAATATCATCCATCAGTTTAAGAATTTCGTCTTCAATAACGCTTTTATCCGCTTTGGCTTTTTCTATTTCAAGCAGACACGTTTTGTACATATCGTTTGACTTTATCGTGTTAAGGTCAGCGGTATGTTTGGCAATAGCCGCTTCTTTTGAATCCAAAAGAGCTTCCTTTTCTTTTTTTAAAGAATTTAATTTAACGTATTGAGCTTTTTTTGTTTCAAAATCCGCATTTACCGTTTCTAAAGTTTTTTGTTTTTTTTCAATAATCTTCGGCATTTCGTCAATATCTTTCTGAGATGCAAAAATTTTTACGTCCTTTTGTTGAAGTTGGTATAATTGTTCCAATGTTTCTTTTAAGTTTTCCATTTTCTCTCCTAAATAATTATATACCGGTTTATTTTACTAAGTTTAAAGCAAATAGACAAGAAAAAAATCGCCGATTTGTAAGGCGATTTCAAATATTCATTTCAAAATTTATATTTTTATACGAATTTATTTTTACGTTTATTCATTTTGTACGAACGTTGCCGGTGCCGTCATCGATCCTTTCAATGTCAGGGGGTCTTTATGAACGGCTACTGCGGAAAAATTATCGTCATCGGCATTAACATAATATGCGGTAAAATAACTGTTGTTTCTTGCATCAATATTCATATATTTGTTGAAACTTGTTGTGGTGGTTGTATAGAACGAAGAGTATTCTACGTTGTAAACTTTCTCAAAAGTCCCTATCTGATTAAGCAGGGTTTTTGCTTCGGTCTGTCTGGCCTTTTTTACATAACCCATCATAATAGGAACAGCTACTATAGTCAAAATGCCTATAATAACTATTACTATGATCAGTTCCACGAGAGTAAAGCCGTCGCCCTTTCTTTTCATTGTAGAGATAGTTTACCATATATTTGTCAATTTGTCAACAAGATTGTATAAATTCAAACACATATCAGACTTTTTGTTAAATAAAATTTGATTGCATTTTTTATAAAAAATTTATATAATCTACGTCAACTTAATTTTCTAAACGTAATGGAGAGATGGCCGAGCGGTTTAAGGCGCAGTCCTGGAAAGACTGTTTATCGGAAACGGTAACAAGGGTTCGAATCCCTTTCTCTCCGTTTTATTCGGTGATAACAAACATGGAGGCAGTATGAAGAAGTTTGCAGTATTGTGCAGTTCGTTATTGTTGGTTGCAGGTATTTCCGCAAAGGCTTTTGCGGCAATTGACGGAGAATTTGCCGGCGTTGCAACCGGAGGAACAAGTATTTTTGCTCAGGAAATAGCGGAAACAATTCTTAATAATTCCGGTAATTATACTTTTTTTCATAAACAGGGTAGCGAAATTGAAGAAAAACAGAGCAAATATCCCGCAGGTGATGTAGAAGACAGAACAGGTGCAACGATGTGGATTAAAGGTGTCTATGGAAAAGAAGAAGTTGATTTTGATTATAAAAAATTCAATGCCGATTATTACGGTGTAATTTTAGGAATTGATACGGACAGAAAATATACGGACAATTTTGATGCGACTTACGGAATTTTTGCCGCTTATACGGAAGGTAAGCTTGAAAAGAGCGATAAAGCTCGTCTTAATGAAGGTTACATCGGTGTAAGAGGAAACTGGTACATAAATAAATTATTTTTCGGTGCGGCAGCAAATTTCGGTTTGGGCAAAACCAAAACGGAAGCAAACGGCGACGAATCGGATTTTGATTCGCAGAGCATAGGTTTGGCATTGAAAGCAGGCTACAATTTTGAATTAAGTGATGATAATTTTACCGTTCAGCCGAACATTGTTTTTAATTCTAATTTTAATATATCCGAAAGTTATAATATAGACGGAACAAAAGTTGAATCCGACGACTATTTTAATTTGTCGGTTGCTCCTGGCGTAAAAGCGGCTAAAAATTTGGGTCGTTGTTGGATACTTACGGGCGAAGTTAAATATGTTATTACTTCTACCGACGGTAAAGTAGAAATAAATGATGCTTCCGAGTACAATACATACTATTCCAACTATACTCTCGCAGGTTTGGGCGTTGAAAAAATTTGGGGATATACCGTAGTTCACTGTAAAGTAAACAAAACTTTTTCGGGAAGAGACGGTTGGATATTTAATGCAGGGTTGGAATTCAAATTTTAATTTAAGGAGAAACAATACATATGAATAAATATTTAAGTTTAATTTTAGTTTTATTTACTGCGGTATGTATATCGGGTTGCGGTGTAAAGTATGCACGTCCTGACAGATGTGTATGCGGCACTGTTGCTGCGGCACCCGCACAGGAAGAGGAAGAAGCACCGGCTCAGGAAGCACAGCCTTTGTCGGATGAACTTGCTGCGGCTCTCAGCGATGAAGCTCCCGTACCGCCCGAACCTCTTGAGGGAGTAAAACCGAATAATGATGATGACGAAATGTCTCCGGAAATGCTTGCCGCTTTAAGCGATTCCGATAAAATAAAACAGGCTATTGAAAGTGCCGAAACAAACGAAAACAACGAAATAAAAATAGATTTTGAAAAAATTGCAGATAAAGGTTTGTTTGATTTTAATTCCGATGTAATATCCAAAAACAGCTATGAGGGATTAGATGCCGTTGTCGAATTTATGAGTAATCATCCTGGAACAACTTTAAAAGTTGAAGGTCATACCGACAGTATAGGTAATGCGGAATACAATCAGAACCTCTCGGAAAGAAGAGCTAACTCCGTTAAGAAATATCTTGTAAACAAAGGTATTGACGGTAGCAGAATAACTACGGAAGGATTTGGTGCTTCCAAACCTATAGCAAGCAACAAAACCAAAGAAGGAAGAGCACAAAACAGAAGAACCGAAATGATATTTAAAATAAAGTAAAACGGCATATATGTTATGCTTTAAAAGGTTGCCAAAAAAGAAAATATTTGTTATAATTTGGCTGAAAGACCAAAGAAGGCAACCAACTCTACTAAGGTAAAACCTTTCTTTACTTTCATTATCTTTTCATTAGCCCTGGAGATGCTATGACTCCAGGGCACCTTTCTTTTTATAAGTAAAAAATACTTTCAAATTATTTAATATTTTTGTAAAATAACGATGTTAATTTATATCTGAAAATATAAGTAATGTAATAAGGAGAAAAAATGGCTAATAAAAGAATAGGTATTATTACTGCAGGCGGAGATGCTCCCGGAATGAATGCTGCGGTTCGTTCGGTGGTAAGAACGGGTGTTTATTGCGGTTTTGAAATGGTAGGGTTCAGAAGAGCGTTCGGCGGTCTTCTTGACGGAGACTACATAAATATGACTGCGAGAACCGTCAGCGGAATAATCAATCAGGGCGGAACAATTTTAAGAACCGGCAGATGTCCGGAACTTAAAACTGAAGTCGGTATGAATAAGGCTATCAGAGTTTTAAACGAGCTTAAAATTGACGGGCTTGTAGTTATCGGCGGAGACGGTTCGCTTGCCGCAGGTACGGCAATAAGCAAACACGGTATAAAAGTTATAAATCTTCCCGCAACCATAGATAACGACGTTGTCGGTACGGAAGAAACTATCGGTTATGATACGGCACTCAATACAGCCGTTGATGCAATAGATAAAATCAGAGATACGGCGCAGAGCCACGATAGAATTTTTGTTGTGGAAATTATGGGCCGTCATCACGGGTTCTTAACTTTGGCTGTAGGTTTGGCATCGGGTGCGGAAGTAATAATTGTTCCGGAAGTTAAGCCTGATATTGAAAATCTCTGCGATAAGTTCAGACAGGCAAGCGTGTCAGGGAAAAAATCGTTAATTGTTGCTTATGCCGAAGGTTGCGGAAGTTCGTTTGAATTCGGTAAACTTATTGCCGATAAAACCGGGCTTGACGTAAGAGTAAGCAATTTGGGATATATTCAGAGAGGCGGAGTACCGACTGCAAGAGAAAGAATTTTGGCATCCGTTCTCGGTGCGGAAGCGATAAGACTTTTGAAAGAAGATAAAACAAATTTTCTTGTTGGCGTGGAAAAAGGAAGAATTAAGCTTACGCCGTTTGAAGAGATTCCGAATTTGAAAAAAGAATTCGACGTTGAAAATTACAACTTGTTGCAAAAATTGTCAATTTAAAGTTAAAAGGCTTCCATCAACGTAAAATAAGTCCCTTTTTCTTCGTTGGAAGCGGCAAAATCTATTCTGAAATTCATTCTCGGGTTGTCTTTTATTTTTATTCTTATACCGACGCCCGAGGATGTTTTTATTTCCGTTAAATCGATATCTTCGGTATTGCTATATACATTTCCCGCTCCGCTGAAAAGTGCCAGCCAAATAACGTTTGTAATTTTTATTTTCAGTTCCGGCTGTAAAACCAACAGAATATTATCCTTGTATCTGTCGGCATAAAACCCTCTCAACAAATTTGACCCGCCTAAGGCAGGCATTACCTGTATGGGAGCATTTCCGTTAATAAATTCTCCGAACAGTTGATAAGAAAATAAAACTTTCTTTTTATAAACATAGAAATAATTTCTGAAATCAAAATTCGTTTTTGAATAATTATATTTACTGCCGAATCTGTTGTTATACAGTATATGGTTTGCTTGTGCCAATACACCTTTTGTGGGATAAATATTGCTGTCTCTGGTATCGAATTTTGTTTTAAAACCGAATCCCGAAATAACTCCGTTGGTTTTGATGTGTTGTAAGATGCCGTTATTTTCCGTATCTTGTATTGTCATATCTTCACAGTCATACTGTATGCCGAACATTAAATTTTTTATTATTTTTCTTGATAGAGCTATCCCGAAACCGTGCTTTCTGTTAAGGAAATCTTCTTCGTTATTTTCCGAAGATCTGTTTCCCGTTCCGTAAAATTTTTTCGGGAAATTTGTGTAAACAAGTTTGCCCTCAAGCAAATAATTTTGATTGTCAAAATATACGGCGGGCATAATGCCGGCAACAAATTGATTTTTAAAAGTTCCCATTGCAAATATATTTAATGAAGAGAAAAATTTATGATTTTCATTTTTAAAGTGCAACAGATCAACTAAAGATATTCCCGTACTTGTGTCGGGGGAATAAAAGGGAAAGAAAAAGAAAGTGTTGTTTGTTTGAGCAAACACCGAACAACACATTCCGATAATTAATATAACTGCAATAAAAATTTTTTTCATGAGTTCCGTTGTTAAGCTCTTCAATCGTTCATCCGTTCAACCGTTAAACAACAAAAAACTTTATATAAGGTTATTCCTGCGGCGATCGCCGCATTAAGTGATTCGGCTTTCCCGGTCATTTCTATTTTTATTTTGTCATCAACAATATTTAATACTTCGGGCGATATGCCTTTTGCCTCGTTTCCCACAATAATTGCAACGGAATCCGTCCCGACTTTATATTTTGATAAATTTCTGCTTCCGTCCAACGCCAAAGCACAAGTTCTTATATTTTTTTCTTTAAGAATTTTTACCAAAGAAACAATATCGCATTCCTGAAATACCGGAATATTAAATATTGCACCCATAGTGGAACGAACAACTTTGTCACTGTAGGCGTCTGCGGAATTTTTGGAAAGAAAAATTCCTTTACACGAAAATGCTTCCGCCGTCCTGATTATCGTTCCGATATTTCCGGGATCCTGTAAATTATCACATATAACAAAAATACCTTTTTGCCGTAATACTTTTTCTATATCATACTTCTTTTTTTCTACGACCGCCAGTATTCCCTGAGGTGTTTCCGTTCCCGATATTTTTTTAAACAGTTGCTCACGGACAATGTAATTGGTTGAACGGTTGACCGATTGAAGTGTTGAATGGTTCTCGGAAGATATTACAAATTTAATGTTCCAATCTTTCGGAATTTCCGCAACCTGCTTTTGTCCTTCGACAATAAATAATCCTTGCTCGTCACGATTCTTCTTCTGTCTGAGAGCGAGAACATGTTTAATTATATCGTTATGTTTGCCCGTAATAATCATATTTTTTTCCGGCTAATATAAATGTGTATTGTAAATACTGTTGCTATAGTTTACAATTTTGTAAAAAAGTTTACAAATAAAAAGGAATAGATTTTATTTTTTTTGTTTTTGCGGATTGAGGAGAATATTGTTTTTATTTTGAAAGTTTTTTTGCGCCTTTTATTATGTTTATTATTTCTTTTTGTTGTTCGGCGGTAAGGTCTGAAGTTAAATATTGAAGCTGTCTGTTAAAAGATTCTTTTTTAATTTCCGCTTTACTTTTGTTGTTATTTTGTTCGTCGGTAAAAAGGCTTACAACTGATATCTTCAATTCTGATGCCAGTCTTACAAGAAGATCCAAACTCGGTTTGTCAACATTACGTTCTATGTTGCTTAAATATTTATAACTCATATTAATTTTTTCTGCAAGTTCTTCCTGTGTTAAATTTAATTTTTTCCTTTCTTCTTTAATTCTTTTACTTATTACCAAATAAACGTTATATTTGGGCGGAATTTGCTAAAATTCGTTCCAAATGCTTTGTCAGTTCTGAGAAAATGCGTACTTTTGCACGTCAAAAACTGAAAGATGAAGAAAGCTATCGTCATATTGACCTCTGCAGTACTGCTGCTCACCAGTTGCGCCGGCGAGTTTACACGCGTGTATAAATCGACCGACTACAGCTTTAAGTATGAATACGCCAAGCAGCTGTTCGCCACCCGTAAGTTCACGCAGGCCGCAACACTCTTAGAGGAAGTGGTCCAGCTGAAAAAGGGTTCCGACCAGGGCGAGGAGTGTCTCTTCATGCTGGGTATGGCGCAATACAACAACGGTGACTATGAGAGTGCCGCCGCTACGTTCCGCAAGTACCACCAGAGCTATCCGCACGGAATCTTTGCCGAGCAGGCGTCGTTCTATGTAGGCCAGTCGCTCTACGAGAGCACCCCCGAGCCACGGCTCGACCAGACTCCAACCGTAGGGGCCATCAATGCCTACCAGCAGTTCCTCGACTTCTATCCCGACAGCCAGCGCAGACAGGAAGCACAGAAGCGCCTCTTCGAGCTGCAGGACAAGCTCGTGCAAAAGGAATTCCTCTCGGCACAGCTCTACTATCACCTCGGAGGCTACTTCGGCAACTGCTCAAACGGAGGCTCCAACTACGAGGCCTGCATCATCACGGCGCAGAACGCCCTGAAGAACTATCCCTATGCA
>CALGGE010000052.1 GCA_937916125.1 uncultured Elusimicrobia bacterium
GGGACGACCACCATCCCCGTGGACTTCAGCATCCACCGCGAAAAAGGGGAGAAGGCTCCGGAAACAATCTTAATTCTTGACGAATTTTTTTTCATACTCAGATAAGTTTTTTCTTCTATTTCAAAATTTAATTGAAATTTTTGTCTGACAGCACGTAAAATTCTTAAAGGATCCTGTTCGAAAATAATATCCGCCGCACTTTCATCGGTAACTCTTATAATTTTATTTTCTATATCGCTCAACCCCTTACCGGTTAAGTCAAGAAGTTCAAAATCGTTTAGCCTTAAAAACAATGCATTTACGGTAAAATCTCTTCTTAACGCATCCTGTTCCAAAGTACCTATTTCCGTTTCGGGGTTTCTGGAATTTTCATCGTAATATTCTTTTCTTGGCATTATAAATTCTATTTCTTGTCCGTCCATTTCAAGTTTTGACGTAGCAAACTTTTCAAAAGTTACCGGAGAATTTATACCTAAACTTTCGGCAACTTTTTTGGAAAATTCAATACCTGCATTTTCCCCCTCAACCATAATATCGAGATCTTTAGGTTCTCTGTTCAAAATTATATCACGAACAAAACCTCCGACGGCATAGATAACATAATTATTATTCTTTGCCACCGTTATAAGTTTTTCCGTTATACGTTTGTAATTATCGGGAATTTTTATATTAATGTTCATAATTTTAAAAAGTCATCTTGCGACTTTCGGATATTTTTCCGCATATTTTTTAAACATATTGATAGCCGCAAACAATAAAACGGCAATAGTTATCATTAAATATCTGCTGAAAATTACAAGCCCGAAAATATTCAGTAAGGTGTTTGTCAACACTATAAACGTAACTATCGCAAAACTTTTATTAACGTATTTGGCATAACCGTTTGCAAGAATTTTGTTATGTACTTTTATACCCAAAGGAAAACCAATCATCCCGCCTGCAGCAATAAGCAACGACATGGTAAGTATCGTCATATCGGCTTTACCGTCGGTAAAAGTATAATACATACCACCGGTAAAAGTAGTTACGAGCAAAAGAACTCTTATGCATTTTGCGGTAATTTTTTCCGGCACTTTAAAAATATTTGCGAGTATCGGTCTGAAAAATATCGCTCCGCCTATACCCATAACCGAACTGAAAATTCCGACAACCGTTCCCATAAAAAAAGCAGATACGGACTGTTTATTTGTTATTTTGGGAATTTTATTTTCGTATTCCGTAGTTTTACCGAAAAGAACTGTAAGTCCCAAAGTAATCATAAAAAAACAAAAAATCAGCAAAAGAGCTATAGAACCGAATTTTTCATAAAAAATTTTATTTACTATTTTCCCGCTGAAAGCAAGAAGAAATGCTCCCGTACCGAGCGGTATTACAAGCCTTGTCGCAACGGAATCTCTGCTCCAGTCAAGATATTTAATGTCTCTTAAAACCGACATCAAAATTGACGGAACCATCTGCAGAAGTCCAACACCTACAGCCTCATTTGGAGTAAACCCGAAAATAAGCATGGTCGGAACAATCAGCCATCCGCAACCTACGCCCCAGTATCCTCCGGAAAACATTCCGATAAAACCTATCAAAGGGAACAACAAATATATCAACATTCTGACACCTTAAATTCGCTTCCGAGAAAAAAATTTTCAAACCAATTAAAACCTACGGCAACATCAAATTGTTCTTTTCTCATGGAAAAATTTATTTTTTTCGTAACGGTAATTTCCGCATTCGGATATTTTTGTTTTATCTCTTCGGACTTTTTATCATATTCTTCCGAATTGTTTTTATACTTTATAATAAATTTCGGTTTCGGATGATGAGATAAATATTCTTTAACATCTTTAGACCAACAATATTTATTTGTAAACTCGCTTATTTTATTTAATTCTTTCTCTACTATCAAAGCCTTTTCTTCCAAATTATCTTCTTTTGTTATTTTTATCGGATAACCATACACTACAACCGTTTTTGAAAAAGGCAAAGGTAGTTTAAACTTATCCCATGCTTTATTAAATATTACCGAATTTTTTGCAACTGCCGAAATAGGAATAAGCCTGATACCTAATTTTTGAGATACAAGCAAAAGACCGGTTTTAACTTTATATATAGGTCCTTTAGGCCCGTCAACGGTAAATGCAACGAAATGACCTTTTCTTGCATATCTTATTGTTTCTATTAAAGCTCTTTCCGCATGCTTGGAAGAAGAACCTCTGACGGCAATAAAACCGAAATCTTTTAAAACTCCGGCCTGAATTTCACCGTCTTTTGACATACTGCACATTGCAACAATTTGTCTTCCGGAGTTAAGACATAAAGGAAGAATTTGATCCCCGTGCCACAAAGCATAAACACTCTGCTCCGCAAAACGAGGAACAAGCTCTATTACTTTCAATCTTAAAGTACTTTTTGTAAAAGCCACATACCAATAAGCCAATTTTGACAGTATTTTTCTGGAAGCCATATCATTTTCCCGATGTAATTTTTAAAGAGATTATACAAAATTTTCCGATAAATATCAAAAATTCATTTTATGAATTTTTGCAACAAACACTTCAACCAAATTTGCTTTGCAAATTTTTAGCTGTCGTTTTCGCAAAAAGGCAATCATGTTCTCGTTTGCTCAAGTATCGGAAGAAGATTTTACTTTTTTTCGTGCCGGCA
>CALGGE010000053.1 GCA_937916125.1 uncultured Elusimicrobia bacterium
AAAACAATCAATTCTTTTTAATCAACTTAATACAAATATTTCTTCTTTTATCCCTCAACATACCTAATTTTCTTATTTTCCGTGGCTAATAACAAAACAGCATTTGCAGAATTATTATCAAATATCAAAATGGAACAAATGAAAATGTTCAGAAAAAATTTGATAGGAAGTGGTAATTTTTCTAATGGTTGTTTTATAAAATATATGGATTTTGATGTCGATAAAAATGAAGTTATAAAAAAATTATTTGTAAAAAAAATATCTAAATCAGGTATAGAAACCCGTCAAGATTATGGTTTTGTGTTTAATAATGATGGGATAATTAATTTTATACAAAATGATTCTATTTTTAAAATATCAAGTTTATTTGATGAATTTTTATTTAATTATAATGAAAAAAAGGAAGTTTGGTTAAAAGATACGGAATTTAAGAAATTAGTGTCTAAAATAGATAGTTTAATACAATAAATAAAAATTTTATTGACTAAAACGAAGTTATAAGGTATAATTAAAAAACTTAATATTCTGTTTTTGGACATCCAAAAGGATATGCTTTTGCTTAAAGCAAAAGGCGAATACACCCAGAAACAGTCGTTTTCAGGAATATTAATTGAGCCTAATTACCTCAATTGTTATTCCGAGTATTCAGTTTTCTATACGAAAATTGAATCACGGCTGTTTATTTTATGTGCATGTATTCGCCACGGAATAAATCAGCCGTTTTTGTTTTGCCTATCAAAAATCTTTCCTTTTAAGAAAATCCAAAAACTTTCCAAAAAATAAAAATGGAAAACACAAATAAAACTATCAGTCAAATAGTATCAAAACAAAGAGTTACTAATCATGGGGAAGTTTTTACTTCTCCAAAAGAAGTAAATGCGATGCTTGATTTGGTAAAACAAGAAACTCAACGAATAGATTCACGGTTTCTTGAACCTGCATGCGGTAAAGGTGCATTCCTTACGAAAATTCTCAAAAGAAAATTAAAAATAGTTAAAGACAGATATTCCAAAAGTCAAATTGAATATGAAAGATATGCTTTTTTAGCAGTTACAAGCATATACGGTATAGATATTTTACAAGATAATGTTACTGATTGCATAAATTCTTTAATGACAATATTTCAACAGGAATATAAAGACAGTTTGAAAAAAGATTGTTCTAAAGAATATTTTGATTCCGTTAAATTTATTTTAACTAAAAACATTATTTGCGGTGATGCATTAACACTGAAAAGAGTTGATGAACTGAATATACCAATTGTTTTTTGTGAGTGGTCTTCCATAAACGGAAAGTTATACAAGAGAAAAGATTTTATATTTGAACAACTTATCGAATCGTCGTTGGCAAGCGATTTTGAAAAATCTGATTTAGGTAAAGAAGTATGGTTTCCTAAACCTATTAAAGAATATCCACCGACACATTACTTAAAATTAAAAGATTTTAAATAAAACAACATACAACAGTAAAGGAGAATAAATGTTAAAAAACTATAATCCCGATGTTTTAAGTTGTTTAGCAAATTTATCGAGCGATGAAGTTTTTACTCCGCCACAATTGGCAAATCAAATATTGGATTTGTTACCACAGGAATTATTTAAAAATAAAAATACTACTTTTTTAGATCCATGTTGTAAGAGTGGAGTATTTTTAAGAGAGATAGCAAAAAGATTAATAAAGGGTTTAGAAAAAGAAATTCCCAACTTACAAAAAAGATTAAATCACATTTACACTAAACAATTATTTGCAATATCTATTACCGAATTAACAGCATTACTTTCGAGAAGATCTGTTTATTGTTCCAAAAAAGCCAATGGAAAATATTCTATATGTAGTGAATTTAAAACTGAATATGGAAATATTTTGTTTAAAAAAATAGAACACACTTGGAAAAATGAAAAATGTATTTATTGTGGAGCAAGTCAAAATGAATATGATAGGGATACTAGTTTAGAAACACATGCATATCAATTTATACACACATTAAAACCAGAGGAGATATTCAATATGAAATTTGATGTCATAGTAGGAAATCCACCATATCAACTTAATGATGGTGGTGGAACAGGTGATAGTGCTAAACCAATATATCAATATTTTATACAACAAGCAAAGAAATTAAATCCAAGATATTTAGTAATGATTATTCCTTCTCGTTGGATGAAAGGCGGAAAAGGACTTGATAAATTTAGGAAAGAAATGATTTTAGATACGAGAATTAAGAAAATATATGATTTTGAAAATTCTAAAGAATGTTTTTCTGGACTTCATATTGATGGAGGAGTTTGTTATTTCCTTTGGGACAAAACATATAATGGTAAAGTTGATTATTGCTTTATATCTATGGATGGAACAAAAATTAATTCTGTAAGATATTTAAAAAGTAATGTGACAGATACTGTTATTAGAGATTATAGACAAATAAGTATATTAGAAAAAGTTGCAAAAATGAAAGAAGAGAAGTTTAGTAGTATTGTATCAGCAAGAAATCAATACGGATTTTATGCGGATTTATTTAATTCTCCAAATAAATATTTAGATGTTGGCTTATCATTAAAAGCTTATAATAATTCATATAAAATTTATGGTGTGAAAGGAAAGAAAGGAGGTGCTACTAGAGTTGTAGGTTATGTGAAAAAATCATCTGTTTTAAAAAATAAAAAAGATGTTTTATTATATAAATTATTCTTCTCTAAAGCATATATGACAACATCTACAGTCCCACCGGAAATAATTATAGGAGAACCTAAAAGCCTCTCAACAGAAACATTTTTGCAGATAGGTTGTTTTAAGACAAAAGAAGAAACTATAAAATGTTTAAAATATATCAAGACAAAATTCTTTAGAGCACTGTTATTCTATAATCGTCACTCATTAAACATTTCAAGAGAATCTTTTGATTTGATTCCAATTCAAGATTTCAATAAAGAATGGACAGATGAAAAACTTTATAAAAAGTATGGTTTAACACAAGATGAAATAAATTATATTGAATCAATGATAAAACCGATGGAGTAAAAATATGAATAATATAGATTTTTTTCCTTTAAGACCTGAAGTAAATCCAACAATTTATGCTTACGAAGATAATAATCCAAAATATAATGGGTTATTGAAAGTAGGTTATACCACAAAAACAGTACAACAAAGAGTTGAACAACAATATTCTATATCAAGACCAATAGAAACGACAAAAATTGTTTTAGATGAACCTGCAATTAGAGCAGATGGTACAACTTTTACAGATCATGATGTTCATAGAGTATTAGAAAAAAGAGGTTTCTATAAACTAAAAGATAAAGATAATAAAAAAACAGAATGGTTTAAATGTTCTGTGGATGATGTAATGTCTGCAATTCAATCCATTCGGCTAAATAAAGATTTAGAGCTATCAAGAACACAAAATTTTAAAATGAGACCTGAACAAGAAAATGCAGTAAATAAAACTTGTGAATATTTCAATAACTTCTATAAAGATAATAAAAAAGATAAAATTCCACATTTTTTATGGAATGCAAAAATGAGATTCGGAAAAACTTTTGCTACATATCAATTAGCAAAAAAAATGGGGTGGAAAAAAATATTAATTTTAACTTTTAAACCTGCTGTTCAAGATGCTTGGGAAACAGATTTAAAAACACATGTTGATTTTGAAGGTTGGCAGTTTGTTTGCAATAAAGGTAAAAATACAAGAGAGTTATTGTTAGAAGTTGATAATTTAGATTATAAGAAACCGATTGTTTGTTTTGGTTCTTTTCAAGATTTTTTGGGAACAAATAAAGAAGGTGGTATAAAAGCAAAAAATGAGTGGGTACATACGACAAATTGGGATTGTGTTGTGTTGGATGAATATCATTTTGGTTCTTGGAGAGAAAGTGCGAAAGAACTTTTTGAGTCCGAAAGTAAAAAGGAACAAGAATTTATAAAAGGAGTTGGAATAGAAGATTTTGACGAAGATATTATGCCAATAACAACAAGACATTATTTATATTTATCAGGAACACCTTTTAGAGCAATAAATTCCGGTGAGTTTATTGAAGAACAAATTTTTAATTGGACTTATTCCGATGAACAAAAAGCAAAATTAACTTGTAAAGGGAAAGATGCTCCATATTTAAGTTTACCGAGAATGGTTATGTTAACTTATCAATTACCGGATACAATTAAAGAAATTGCAATGAAAGGGGAATTTGATGAGTTTGATTTAAATGTATTTTTCTCTGCAGAAGGGGAAAAAGACGAAGCAAAATTTAAATATGAAAACGAAGTTCAAAAATGGTTGGATTTAATTAGAGGTTCTTTTGAAGAAACAACAATAGATAATCTTAAAATGGGTGCTAAAAAACCGCCTATGCCATTTTCTGATAGCAGATTATTAAATATTTTAACTCATACATTTTGGTTTTTGCCGACGGTAGCATCTTGTTATGCAATGGCTAATTTATTAAAAAGAAGAAAAAATACTTTTTATCATGATTACAAAATTATTGTTGCGGCGGGTCCCAGTGCCGGTATAGGAGTGGATGCATTAAAACCTGTACAACAAGCAATGGATAATCCTTTAGAAACTAAAACAATAACTTTAAGTTGTGGGAAACTAACAACGGGTGTAACTGTAAAACCTTGGAGTGGAATTTTTATGTTAAGAAATTCTTCAAGTCCGGAAACATATTTCCAAGCAGCTTTTAGAGTTCAAAGCCCATGGGTTATAAACAATCCTACCTGTCAAAATCCTAATGAAACACAAATTGTTAAAGAAGAATGTTATATTTTTGATTTTGC
>CALGGE010000054.1 GCA_937916125.1 uncultured Elusimicrobia bacterium
CTCCGAAGAGCAAAGAACACTTGGAATAAAAAATTGAGGTAATTAGTCTCAATTAATTATTCCTATTACTGTTTGTTTTTGGCTTCTAACTCCTTTTGCTTTTACAAAAGTACATCCTTTCGGATTCCAAAAACAATTTGTATTAAGTTGTTAATACTACTTACTACACTATATCTTAAGTATTTTTCAATACTCCGTAATTATACCTTAATTTCTTTTAAAAAACAATGATTTTGTGTTTTTATCTATCATAAACTTTCTATAAATAAATCATACAACTTTTCATTTAATATTTCAATATTTTTGTTTTTATATTGTTGAGCCACAACAACAGGATTATCATTGCTATTATGGTACAATTCCCATCTGTCAACTAAATCTTTATATTAAAACCGATATAAACAAGTTTTGTTAATTTTTAGTGTAAAGCAAATGATACGGATTTTTGTCTGCAGCAATATACTTTGAAAAATTATCAATATCAATTTCTTTGGTATAATTAAAATATTTTTTGTATTGCTTTATATATTTGTTTAATATTTTTTTATCTTCGTCGGAAAGTTCTGATTTTTTTATTTCTTTTCCCATATTTTTTTTAGGTATGGTGCCATTGATATACATTACTCCGCCGTGCATACCCGTGCCGAGATATTTTCCGGTTAAGTTTTCCGCTTTTGTTATTCCTATACCGAGCAATATTATTATTCCTCCTGCCATATATTCGCCCAGAAAATCCCCCGCACTTGAACCGATAACTATTACAGGCTTCATATCCAGATATTCTTTCATGTGAATGCCTACTCGGTAGCCGACGCTATCTTTAACAAATATTTCCCCGCCTCTCATTGCATAACCGGTAGTATCTCCGCAACTGCCGTGAACGATAATTTTTCCCCTGTTCATTGTATTGCCGATAGCATCCTGAGCATTTGAAAAAATTTCAAGTTCGGGACCTGCCATATATGCACCCAAATCATTGCCGGGAACACCGTCGATATTTATTTTAATATCTTGATTGATTCCGCACCCGATATATCTCTGTCCGCATACACCGTGTAAATTTATTTTGTCATAATTCAATGCGAACAGTTTTATTTCTTTATTTAAATTTTCAGCAAGTTTGTTGTTTGCGTCAATGTCAATTTGTTTCATTTTTATTTGCCTCCGAATAATTTATCTTCTCTTGTTTTTTTAGAAAATATATTTAAGCCTATTTCTTGTTTTGTTATGTCATAATTTAAGCTGCTTAAAGGAATTTTGTCATTAATTAACGATGTGTATATTCCTGCTCTTTCATTTGTGTTTATAAGGGCAAAGCCCGCAAGATTATCACCTTTTATAACAAGTTTTTTTAGTTTGTGAGCTTCTTTATCTTCTTTAATATAAGTTTTATATTCGTCTTTGTTGCCGTCAATAATTCCCGCAGAAATTAAATGCAGTCCGAAAAAGCCTATAGCATTTAAAGGAAATGCTCCGTTGAATGATTTTACTACTCCGGACATATTAGAACCTGCAATTTTACCCTGAGTGTAGGCATTCGGCCATAAAGCAAGAATTTTATTTTGATTTGATAAAATATCTAAAGATTCAACACAATCTCCTGCAGCATAAATATCTTTTACGGAAGTTTGCATATCAGTATCAACAACTATCCCTCTGTTTGTTTTTATGCCTGCATCCCGTGCAAGAGATGTGTTCGGTCTTACACCTACAGCCATTATTAAAATGTCACAATGCAGCTCCGTTCCGTCATTAAGTATTACGGAATTCTCGGTAATTTCTTTTGCCGTGTTTGAAAGATAAAACTTTACATTATTCTGCTCGATATGCTTCTGAATAATTGACGCCGTATTTTTATCCAATACCGATCCCATTACCCTGTCTGCCAAATCGCAAACCGTAACGGATTTAACCTGTTCTGCCAATGCTTCCGCTGCTTTTAAGCCGATAAGCCCCGCACCTATAATAACAATAGCGGAATCTTTACTGACGACTTTTTTTATATTTGTTGCAGACTCAATATTTAAAAATGTATAAACCTTTTTATGCTTTTCCATTCCGGTAATTTTTGGGACAAAAGGAATACTGCCCGTAGCAATAAGAAGTTTATCGTATTTATATTTTTCTTTGTCGGAACAGATAACTTCTTTTTTTACGGCATCTATGCTTTCAGCTTTACAATTTAATTTAATCGTTATTTTGTTTTTTGTGTAAAAATCTTCTTTCTTATATTTTATTGTTTCCAAATTCTGTTTGCCTTGCAAAAAATAAGAAATCAACGGTCTTCCGTAAGCAGGAAAGTTTTCTTCCGAAAGAATTGTTATGTTTCCGTTGGTGTCATTTTTTCTTATTTCTTCGGCACAGGCTGTTCCTGCACAGCTGTTACCAATTATTAAATAATTCATTTTATTCCTCTGCCAAATATTATTGAATTTTTTAAAAAACTTAACGAGCACTATAACTAAATTAACTACTTTCCTGTCTATCTTTTGTTGAATAGTTGAACGAGCTTTGCTCTGTTGAACAGTTGAATAGTTGAAAAACAAATTCGTTCTCAGCTTTTCAGCTGTCGTTTTCAACTTTTTAACTGTCGTTCTCCATAAACTTCAGTGCACCGTTAGGACAATTTTTCGCACAAGCAGGTTCATTTCCGCTTTCGGTACATAAATCGCATTTTGAAATAACCGTTCCCGATACGGACATCTTTATCGCACCGAACGGACAAGCCATTATACATGATTGACATCCCACACATTTTTCTTTAATGTTTCTGACTATACCGTTTTTATCTTTATACATTGCACCGGAAATACAAGCCTGAACACATTTAGGATCTTTACAATGTCTGCACTGAAGAGCAAAAAAAGTTTTTACTCCTTTCTTTTCTATCTCTTCAATTGTTATTGCAGAATCAATATTTTCTTTTTTATATGTTTTTATTATATCTTTTGATTTTGAATGTGCGGTCCTGCAATAAACTTCGCACAACCCACACCCCAAACAATTTTTTTCAAAAGCATAAACTTTTTTCATTTTATTTTATTATTCTCCTGCATGTTTTATTCCGAGTATTTCCAATTCTTTAAGGTTAAGCCCCACTCCTCTTAACATTAACCTGTTTCCTCTTAAACTGTCTATTGCATTTATGCCCATACCGCCCAACATTTCTTTTATTTCATTGTTCCATGCAGTAAGCAGATTTATCAGTCTTTCATAAGCAATATCGGGATTTAATCTTCGGACAAGTTCGGGATTTTGAGTAGCTATTCCCCAATTGCATTTGCCCGTCGAACAACTTTGACACATGTGACATCCCATGGCAATTAATGCCGCACTTGCAATATATACGGCGTCGGCACCAAGTGCAACGGCTTTCACTATATCTGCACTGTTTCTTATTGAACCTGCACATATAATGGAAATATGGTTTCTTATTCCCTCGTCTCTTAATCTCTGGTCAACACTTGCAAGTGCAAGTTCTATCGGTATTCCTACATTATCTCTAACTCTCGTCGGTGCTGCTCCCGTTCCCCCTCTGAAACCGTCTATTACTATCGCGTCAGCTCCTGCTCTTGCAATACCGGATGCAATTGCCGAAACATTATGAACGGCTGCAATTTTCACAAAAACAGGCTTTGTATAATTTGTACTCTCTTTTAAAGAAAGTATAAGTTGTCTTAAATCTTCTATTGAATATATATCGTGGTGCGGTGCAGGAGAAATTGCATCGGAACCTTCCGGTATCATTCTTGTTGCAGAAACATCCGGACCGACTTTTATACCGGGCAAATGTCCGCCTATTCCCGGCTTTGCTCCCTGCCCGATTTTTATTTCTATGGCAGCACCTGCATTTAAATAATCCAAATGAACGCCAAATCTGCCCGAAGCAACCTGAACCGTAGTATTTTTACCGTATTTATAAAAATCTTTATGAAGTCCGCCTTCGCCTGTATTATAAAGTATTCCTAATTTTTCTGCCGCACGAGCCAACGCTTCGTGAGCATTTTTTGATATTGAACCGTAACTCATTGCGGAAAACATTATCGGCATATTCAATTCTATTTGTGGCGGAATTTTTGTTATCATATTACCGTTTTTATCATATTCTATTTTGTCAGGTTTTCTGCCGATCATTACTTTTGTTTCCATAGGTTCTCTCAAAGGATCTATGGAAGGATTTGTTACCTGAGAGGCATTTAATAATATTTTGTCCCAATAAATGGGATAAGGTTTTGGATTACCCATACTGGAAAGAAGCATTCCCCCTGTTTGAGCCTGCTTGTAAATTTCGTTTATTGCAGTTCCGTTCCAGTTGGAATTTTCTTTGAATTCCAAAGAATTCTTTCTTATTTTTAGTGCTTTTGTCGGGCACATAGCTACACATCTGTGACAACATACACATTTTGAATCGTCGGACAAAACAATATTATCTTCTTTATCATATCTGTGAACTTCATTTGAACATTGTTTTACACAAACCTGACATTGAATACACTTTGTTTGGTCTCGCAAAACTTCAAACATATCGGATACTAAATTTAAACTCATTGTCTTGCCTCCAACTTAACGATAACAGGTTCTCCGCCTTTAGGATGATAAATATTTTCAGGTTCCGGACAAATTATTCTTATCGCACTTTCTTCACTTGCAAAATATACTTTGCTGCCTTTTGTTGCACTTACCATTGAACGCAGTTTTATTCTGTCGTTTAATGCGATAAGCCCGTCTTCATATCCTATAAGAATTGAAAAAGGACCGTTTATAAGTGCGGAAGAATATACGGTTCGTAAAGCTTTTAATTCCTGAGCCTTTTTAGGATTTTCGTTCTCGATATCTTTCCAAAACGGTGCAACCAAAACCTGTAAGGCTTTTTCCATGGGAAGTTTATGTTTTCTGACGAGCAAATCAAGTAAATATGTTATTACTTCGGTATCCGTTTGAAGAGAACAATTGTATCCGAACATTTCAACAAATCTTCTGTTAGCATCATAAGAAGAAATTTCTCCGTTATGAACGATAGACCAGTCAAGCATCGTAAAAGGGTGAGCTCCGCCCCACCAACCGGGAGTATTCGTCGGAAATCTTCCGTGTGCCGTCCAAATGTAGCCCTCATAATTTTCCAATATATAAAAATTTCCGATATCCTCGGGATAACCTACACCTTTGAATGCTCCCATATTTTTACCGCTGGAGAAAACATAAGCTCCTGTAAATTCTTTATTTATTCTTATTACGCATCTGGCAGTAAATTCATCTTCGTCCATATTCAGGTTACGGACCTTATAAATTCTCGGTAAAACAAAATATCGCCAAATTAAAGGTTTGTCTTTTATCGACGGAACTTTCCTTGTAGGAATATTGCCTGCACTTTCTATTTCAAAATGTTCGTTTAAAAATTCTTCCGTTCTTGCTTTTATTTGATTATTGTCATAGAAAATATGCAGAGCAAAAAAATCTTTATACTGAGGATATATACCGTATCCCGCAAAGCCTCCGCCTAAACCGTTTGAGCGTTCGTGCATTAATGCAATAGATTTAATAATATCCGTCCCGTTAAACCTGTTGCCTTTTTTATCGATGATACCGCTTATTGCACATCCTGACGGTATTCTTACTTGACCTTCTTTCATGTTCGCTCCTTAAAATTTGCCTTCTTCGCAAATTCTGAAGAAAAGAAGATTTGAAGAATAGAAGATTAGATGAAAAGTTGTATTTTTATTTATTATCAAAAATCGCATAGCGATTTTTACAGTTTAACTTCCAATCCTCCAATCCTCTAATCCTCCAATCTTCTATAGTTTTAATAGTTTACCAAATATCTGTCAATTTCCCACTGGTGAACTTTTGTTCTGTAATTGTCCCACTCGTCTATCTTTGCCTGAGCATAAAGGTTAAATGAATATTCTCCCAATGTCTGTTTCATCAATTCGCTCTTCTGCATAGCCTTTACTGCATTTATCAAGTTGTGAGGTAAGCTTTCTATTCCTGCTTCATCTCTTTCGGCTTTTGTCATTTTAAAAATATTTTTGTCGGTAGAATGTTTTACTTCCAAATTATTCTTTATTCCGTCGAGTCCTGCAGCTAAACATGCGGACAACAAGAAATACGGATTTGCTGCCGGATCCGGACATCTCAATTCTATTCTTGTAGATGCTCCTCTTGCAGCAGGAATTCTTACCAACGGACTTCTGTTGCTTGCAGACCAAGCTATGTAAACAGGAGCTTCATATCCGGGAACAAGTCTTTTATAAGAATTTACCAACGGGTTGGATATTGCTGCCATTGATTTGATATTCTTCATTATACCGGCAATGTAACTATATGCTGTTTTAGAAAGACCGATTTTATCTTTTGGATCATAAAATGCATTTTTACCGTCTTTAAATAAAGACTGATTTGTATGCATTCCCGAACCGTTTATTCCGAAAATAGGCTTAGGCATAAATGTTGCATGAAGTCCGTGTTTCTGTGCAATTGTCTTTGCAACTAATTTAAATGTATTGATGTTATCTGCAGTCTTTAATGCTTCCGCATATTTAAAATCTATTTCGTGTTGTCCTCTTGCAACTTCATGGTGAGAAGCTTCAATTTCAAAACCCATACTTTCAAGTGTTAAGCACATATCTCTTCTAACACTTTCTCCCAAATCTATCGGTGCAAGGTCAAAATATCCCGCATCATCGTGAGTTTGTGTTGTAGGCTTTCCTTTCTCGTCGGTAAGGAATAAGAAAAATTCAAGTTCCGGACCAACATTAAAAGTATATCCCAATTCTGCTGCAGCTTTTAAGTTTCTCTTTAAAATATTTCTCGGGCAACCTTCAAAAGGTTTTCCGTCGGGAGTATATATGTCGCAGATTAATCTTGCAACTTTACCGTTTTGCGGTCTCCACGGGAAAATAACAAAAGTATCCGGATCGGGATACAAATACATATCGCTTTCTTCAATTCTTGTAAAACCTTCAATTGAAGAACCGTCGAGCATACATTTGTTGTCTAATGCTTTTTCAATTTGGCTTGCAGTTATTGCAACATTTTTTAATTGACCGAAAATGTCGGTAAACTGCAACCTGATAAACTCTACATTTTGTTCCTTAACCAGCTTGATAATGTCCTGCTTTGTGTAACCCATTGTTTTCTCCTTTTTTTATAGCGGTCGGCTTTGCCTTTTTGCTTACAGCTATAAAGTATTTTTTTTCTTTGCAAAATTTTATATTTTCAAAGCAAAGAGGCTAAAAAGATTTTCAATCTCTTTAGCCTCTTTGCTAAATACTTGTTTAAAATTTAAAAAATTTTATTTATATCAATTAACAACTTTTTGTCATTGCGAGAAAATTTTTAAAATTTTTGTGGCAATATCGTCGTTTCCATACTTCCATACATCTATACTTCTATGAATCAAAAAAAGGTGCTTAAAGTTTTTACTTTAAGCATCTTTGCTAAATTCTTTTTATTAAGTTGTTGGCATAATTGTATAACAAAAAAATTTTTTTGTCAAATTTTTTTTGCTAAAAGATTTTGTTTCTTTTTATTACCATTTTGCCAATAGTCAAAGGTATCTATATCTACAACTGTTATATTTCCGTCTCTTTCATTTTTTTATGTTTTATTTTATTTCAGCAAAAATATTATACCATACCAAGTGGACAGCAGTGTGTCGCAAACAAATTGTTTTACAGATTTCAAAAGGATTAAACAAACGGACAGAATGCTATCGCTTTTGTTTTATAAAATAAATTAAAATAAAGAATTGCAGCAAGTATGAAGAATGACCGAACCATACAATAAATCTTTGTCTCTTGAAAGTTTATTTATATCTTTACAACAATTTTTCCGTTTATCATTCCGCTATCTTGTGCAATGACGGCATTTTTAATATCTTCAAAATCAAAAACTTTACCGATTTTAGGGACAATATTTTTATCGTTTAAAAAATTGAAGATATCTTTTATAACTTTTTGTGTCGGATAGTTTGAAAAAAAACCGGTAAGATATACACCGTTGGGAATATCTTTTATAGGATCAAAATTGTTAAGTTCATATACTCCGCCCAAAATTCCGGTATTACAAACTATTGCACCTTTTTCTACACAGGTAAGTGTATCTTTTAAATTTTTAGGACCTACCAAATCGAGAACTTTTGTTATGCCTTTAACTTTTCCGGTAAGTGTTCCGGTATCTATAACGGCTTCGTCAGCTTCATTAAGATATTTCAGTTTATTTTCTTTATGTGTAGTGGCAACAACTTTACAACCTAATGCTTTTGCTATTTGTATTGCGGCATAACCTAATGCACATGTTGCTCCGCGAACAAGTAAAGTGTCGGATTGTTTTAATTGCAAACATTCAAAAAGCGAACCCCATGCGGTAAAAAATGTTTCCGGTATTGCTCCGAGTTGGTCCCATGTTAATTTGCTTTCTATTGAAAATACATTTTTCTGCGGTAAAAGAGCATACTCGGCATAACTGCCGTTAAAACTTCTGCCCATTCCACCCATTAAAGCCACAACTTTTTGTCCGTTTTTAAAATTACTGTCCGAACAATCTTTTATTATTCCCACACATTCTATTCCCGGTATTACAGACTTTTGAATATAACTTTCATTTATTTCTTCCAATCTTAAAATTTTTTCGGAATGGTTCATACCGAATGCTTTAACTTCAACAAGTACCCAACCGGGCTTTACTTTCGGTATTTCAACTTCCGAAAGTTTTATATTTTGTGCCGGTGTTATTTTATCTATTACAACCGCTTTCATTTTTTATTTCCTTAAATTATTAACAGTTTTTTCAAGCAAAATATCAATACTTTTATACATCCATACCTCAAAAATGCTTAGAATTGTTTCCAGCATTGCGGGTCTGCCGAATAAAAATTGTGTGTTTTTCCGTAAGCAACGGCAGGACATCCTCTGCAAAATGCCAATAATTCGCATTTTGAACATTTCTCAAATTT
>CALGGE010000055.1 GCA_937916125.1 uncultured Elusimicrobia bacterium
AAGCGTAAAACCTTGATTATTTAACCTTTTCCTGCTTCTTAGTTTTTTCATAATTGTTCCCCCCTCTTATTTTTTATTGTAAAAATTTTTTAAAAAAACTATAATATTAAACAAATTAACTAATTTGTATATTTTGCTCTGCCGTCACTGTTAATGACGGCAGTTTAAAAAAAGGATTTTGTTGCCGACCAAAGCAATTCAGCGGATTAGTCCGTTGACATCCTTTTATTGTTAGATTATATTTTATTATTATCGGTATATTGTTATTTGTTATCTATATTAACTTAATTTAGTTATTTTAGATAATTATATACAATAAAAAACAATTTGTCAAGGAGTTTTTATGAATGATAAAAAAATAAAATTTTTACAAGATATCAATAACGGGAAAATCAAAGGTTCTCAAAAAGTATTGGCTGATAAACTGGGCATTGCAGGAAGTGCCGTTACATATTGGTTTAAAGGAGAGAAAAATCCGTCTTTGGATAATATCATTAAAATGGCAAAAATATTTAACAAAAGTGAACAGGAAATAAAAGATATTTTTTCAATAAAAAATGAATTTGATAAAAATAATTTTAACGATATTGTCATTTCAAAAGATATAGAGTTATTAAAAGAAAAAACGAAGAGGCACGATGCGGAGATAAGCCTTTTAAGAGAAGAAATAGAAAAGTTAAAGAAATCGCAAGGCGATTTTTGAGGGATGGAAACGGCAACGACGGAACGGCAATGTACAATGTACGATGTACAATGTACAATGAACGACAACGACGAGATGCTTCGACAAGCTCAGCATGACAGAACAAAACGACAATTGAACGGTTAAAAAGTTTTTATCGTTCAACTTTTCAACCGTTCAACTTTTCAACTGTTTTTTCGCTATAAATTAACCTAAAAGTTTACTCAATGTTTTATTTACCATCTGCGGGTTTGCTTTCCCACGAGACTTCTTCATCACCGCACCAACCAAAGCACCGATAGCAGATTTTTTGCCGGACTTGTAGTCGGCAACAATCTTGGCATTTTCATCTATAACTTCCTGACAAACTTTTATAATGGCACCTTCATCGGAAATTTGAACAAGCCCTTTTTCTTTAACGATTATCTCGGGATCTTTGTTATCTTTAAACATATCTTCAAAAATGGTCTTAGCTATTTTACCGGAAATTGTTCCTTTGGAAATTAAAAGGACAAGTTTGCCGATATTTTCCGGAGAAATGGGAGACTGCTTTATAGTTAAATCCGATTTATTTAATTTACCTAAAAGTTCCGTTATTATCCAGTTGGCAACAAGTTTTGCACCGTCTTTGGAATCTTTCGCAGCCTTTAAAGCCGTTTCATAGTAATCGGCAAGAGCTTTATCGGAAATTATAATATCCGTATCATATTCCGAAAGCCCCAGTTCGTTAATAAGCCTTGCTCTTCTTGCTTCGGGAAGTTCCGGGATATTCTTCTTAATATTATCTATAAATTCGTCGTCCAAGTTTACGGGAACGAGGTCCGGATCAGGGAAATATCTGTAATCATGTGCATTTTCTTTAGAACGCATGGATTTTGTAACTTTTTCATTAGCATCCCAAGTTCTTGTTTCCTGTATTACTCTTCCGCCGGACTCTACAACTTCTATCTGTCTTTGAACTTCGTAAGCAAGTGCTTCCTGTACACCGGAAATTGAGTTCATATTTTTTAATTCGGCTTTCGTTCCGAATTCTTTCTGCCCGAAAGGTCTGATACTGATGTTGGCATCGCATCTGAATTTCCCCTCTTCCATATTACAGTCGGAAGCTTCAACATATTCAATTAAATTTTTAAGAGAAGTTAAATATGCTGCCGCATCTTCCGGAGAACGCATATCGGGTTCGGAAACGATTTCCATCAAAGGAACGCCCGTTCTATTGTAATCGGCTAAAGAATAATCAAGCTGACGGGAACCGATATCGTGAATAAGTTTGCCGGCGTCTTCTTCAAGATGTATTCTTGTGATACCGATGGTTTTGGTTTTGCCGTCAACGGTAATATTTATCTTACCGTGTTCGCAGAAAGGAAGTTCATACTGTGATATCTGATAATTTTTCGGTAAATCGGGATAAAAATATTGTTTTCTTGCAAAGACGGATTTTTTATTTATCGTGCAGTCAAGAGCAAGCCCCGTTCTGACGATAAGTTCTACGGCATGCTTATTTAAAACGGGAAGCACGCCCGGCTGACCCGTGCAAACAGGACATATATTCGTGTTCGGTTTACAATGAAATTCCGTCGAACAGTTGCAGAAAATTTTTGTATTTGTTTTTATTTGCGAATGAACTTCAAGCCCTATAATTACTTCATATTTGTTATTCATATTTTTATCCTCGCTAAAATTATCGTACATTAATTATATTTTAGGAAACTCTTTATGCCAAACCGTAGCCTGCTGATAAGCATAAGCAACTTTAAACATTGTCTGTTCGTCAAAATGTTTTGATAACAGCTGCATACCGACGGGGATACCTTTCTGCGAGAAACCGCAAGGTAAACTCATTCCGGGAACAGCGGCCAAATTACAACTTATGGTAAAAATATCGGATAAATACATCTGCAAAGGATCTGAACTTTTTTCACCTATTTTAAATGCCGGCGTAGGAGCTGACGGGGTAAGAATAACATCAACTTTTTCAAAAGCTTTTTCGAAATCCTGTTTAATCAATGTTCTTACTTTCTGTGCTTTACCGTAGAAAGCATCATAATATCCTGCAGAAAGTGCATAAGTTCCGAGCATTATTCTTCTTTTAACTTCGTCACCGAAACCCTGCCCTCTGGACTTCTGATATTCGTCAAGCAGGTTTGTACAATCCGCTCTGAAACCGTAACGAACGCCGTCGTATCTGGCAAGATTTGCCGATGCTTCCGAGCAACATATAATATAATAAACGGCAACGGCATAATCCGTATGAGGAAGCGAAATTTCTACAATTTCCGCCCCTAAACTTTTGTAAACTTCAACGGCCTTATCAAGAGCAGCTTTTACGTCCGCATCAAGTCCGTCGATAAAATATTCTTTCGGAAGACCGATTTTTAACCCCTTAACGCCGTCTTTAATATTGGCAAGATAGTCGGGAACATCTATATTTATCGATGTGGAATCTTTTGTATCATGTCCCGCAATAACATTTAAAAGTAATGCACTGTCTTCAACGGTTTTTGCCATAGGACCTATCTGATCAAGAGAAGATGCAAACGCAACCGCACCGAAACGACTGACTCTGCCGTAAGTAGGCTTTACGCCGACTATACCGCAACAACTTGCAGGTTGTCTGATAGATCCGCCGGTATCCGTCCCGAGTGCCAAAGGTGCCGTCATTGCACCGACTGCGGAAGCACTGCCGCCGGAAGAACCGCCCGGTATATGTTCCGTATTCCAAGGGTTTCTTGTGGTAAAAAACGCCGAATTCTCCGTAGAAGAACCCATTGCAAATTCGTCAAGATTCGCCTTTCCGACAAATACCGCACCGGCATTTTTCAACTTTGTAATAACCGTTGCATCGTAGGGAGCAATGTAATTTTCCAAAATTTTCGACGATGCCGTCATTCTGATATCTTTTATTAAAATATTATCCTTAATTGCCATGGGGACACCTTCCAACGCTCCGATATTTTCCCCTTTGGCAATCTTATCGTCGCAAGCCTGTGCCTGTTTGAGTGCATAATCTTCACAGACGGTAACGTAAGCTTTTATTTTAGGATCAACATCTTTTATTCTTTCAAGAAAAGCTTTTGTTACTTCAACACTTGAAAGTTCTTTGCTTTTAATTTTTGCCGCAAGAGCCGTTGCGGTCATTTTGATGATTTCATTCATTTTGTATATTCCTTATGAATTATTTTTTACCGTTAAATTCTTTCTGAAAAAATAAAGTCGGGAAGGCGGGATTTGAACCCACGGTCTCCTGCTCCCAAAGCAGGCGCGTTAGCCAGCTACGCCACTTCCCGATGACTTACATTATATAATATGTATGTTTATTATCCAAACAGCTTCGACCGTAAGGATTATACAAAAAAAAATTTTTTTTGACAAGCAAAAAATCATTACATACACGATTTTTTGTTGACAACAACCGCCATTTTATATATAATCTTTCTTCTAATAAACCGGGATAAAATTTTTATCCCGAAAACATAAAGGAGAAAAGTAATGAAAAAAAGTTTGTTGGTTAGTTTTTTGTTTTTGTGTTTGATCGTAAGTGCTTGTGCAAAAAAGCAGACAGTAACACCGGAAGATGTAAATGACCAGACTGCAACGGAAGAAGTAAACAGCTTCTCACAAGAACCTTCAATAAGAGGAGTAGAAGTTGAAAATGATATATCATTGGAAACTGTTCATTTTGCTTTCGACAGCAGTGCAATATCCGATGAAGTTTTAGTTACATTAAAAAATAATGTTAAATATTTAAAAGATAATCCTAAAGTAAATGTAGTTATCGAAGGTCATTGCGACGAAAGAGGAACTACGGAATATAACCTTGCTTTGGGACAGAAGAGAGCCGTAAAAGTAAAAGAAATTTACGTTCAGCTCGGTATTAAAGCAAAAAGAATAGTTACTATGTCTTACGGTAAAGAAATGCCTATAGATAAGAGACATAACGAAGCTGCTTGGGCAAAGAACAGAAGAGCAGAAACAAAAGTAATAAAGAAATAAATTGTTGTTTTAAGTTTTAAGTTTTAATTTTTGGTTGAATGCGTAAAATAATATTATTTTTACCTTTAATAACGTTGTTTGCAGCTTGCGTAACTACCAATCAGGAAGGCTTGGATGATTTAAAAAAGGAAGTTGCCAAGCTGCAAATAAAATGTGCGAATTTGGAAGCAAGGCAGGCAGAGGCATATTCCAAGAACGAAGAAAATATGGTAAACCTGGAAATAACCAATGCTTCCGTACAGGAGTTGTATAAAAAAACTTCCAAACTTTCACAGGAAGTTAAGGATATTGAGGTTCTTGTTAAGAAGCAGAAAAATGTTGTACAGCAGGACGGAGAAGTACAGGTACCTTCGCAAATGTACGAAACCGCATATAATGATTTTCTGTTGGGCAAATACGAACTTGCAATTTTCGGTTTTAAGTCGTTTCTTAAACAATACAAGACTCACGATCTTGCCGTACAGGCTCAGTATTATATAGCCGAAAGTATGTATTCTCAAGATAAGTGGTCCGATGCATATACGGAATACGAAAAAGTAGAAAAAGATTTCCCGGACAATAATGAGTATGTTTCTTCCTCAAGACTAAAAAGAGCTTTATGTTTGGAGTTGTTGGGACAGAAACAAAATTCCTTAGTTGTTTTACAGTCGATATTACAGGACTATCCGAGAAGCCCTGAAGCATTTACCGCTAAAGAAAAAATAAAGCAATATTCCAATGATACTAAAGCCAAATAAATTTGCGATAGTCCCCTGTATTATTATTTCCGTTATATTACATGGTGCTGTTTTTTTTGTAATTTCATTAAAAAATAAAAAAGAAACCTTTATACAAGTACCGTTTGAAGTTTCCTTTTATGCACCGTATGCGGAAAATATAAAAAAGCCGACGACTACAGATACGGTTCAGAACAAGACAAAAAGTCAGAAAACGAAAGAAGTTGAAACAAAACCGCTTTCGCCGAAGACGACTTCGGAAATAGTTACGCAAAAAAAGCCGGAAGAAAAAAAGAAAAAAACGGAAGAGAAAAATATAGAAAAACCGTCGGAAGTTCCTGTTGCGGAAGTTAAAGAAAACAAAGAACAGGTTGAAGCGGCAAAACCGGTTGCCGCAACCGATGAAACGGAAACAAAAGAAACGGCAAAAGAAAAAAATTTATCCGGCAATCCCGAAGGATTTGAATATACCAAAGGAATAATGCTGGAAAACAAAAATTTCAGATATTCTTATTACACAAGTGCAATATTAAAAAAAATAAGAAGATATTGGCAGGATTCAAACATAAATGTTTTGAGAACCGTAGTGTATTTTAGAATAGAAAAAGACGGAACGGTATCAAAATTAAAAATTTCAAAAAGTTCAAAAAATGACGTTTTTGACAAAAATGCTTTAAGAGCTATAGAGTTGGCAAGTCCGTTTCCGCCGTTGCCGGACGGATACACGGAAAACAATTTAGGTGTATATTTTGAATTTAAAACTACTTAGCAGAACCATCTTAATATTTTTATTCTGTTTAATTACCACTCTTTCTTATGCAAAAAAAGATGTGTATCTTTCTTTGTCGGCAAAAAGCACAAGATCAAGTATAGGTTTATCGGATTTTATTCCGGTAAACGCGACTCAGGAAGAAATGAACCTTTCAAAAAATATAAAAAATGTTTTGGAATCGGATCTTTTGTTATCGAGACACTTTAACGTTGCCGTAGCGGACAAAACTTCTTATAAATTTGATTTAGATTCTCAGTTTGCATATTGGGAACCTAAAGGCGTATCCGTACTTCTGTTAGGTTCGATATCAATAGAAAAAGAAACGTATATAAATGTGGAAGTAAAACTATACGACGTTGAAAGCCGTGAAATTATTTGGGAAGACGTCTATAGAGAAAACTTATCCGACTACAGATATCTGGCACATAAAATAAATGACGAAATCGTCAGAAGATTTACGGGAGAAGAAGGTATCGCCTGTACAAAAATAGTTTTTACAAATGACAGTACGAAATTTAAAGAAATTTATTTGGTTGACTACGACGGCTACAATTTAAAAAGATTAACCAAAGACAACAGGCTCAATATTCTGCCGAAATGGGTTCCCGATTCACCGCAAATAATGTACACTTCTTATTTATACAACAATCCCGACCTGTTCGTTATAGATATTTTAAAAAACAAAAGAAGAGCGTTATCGACAATACAGGGGTTAAATTCTCCTGCAACATTTTCTCCCGACAGAAAATATATTGCCGCAACTTTATCAAGAGGAGTATATCCAAACCTTTACATAATGGACAAAAAAGGCGTAATACTGAGAAGACTGACTGAGGGCAAACATATAGACACAAGCCCCGCCTATTCTCCCAACGGCAAAGAAATAGCTTTTATTTCGGACAGAGCGGGATATCCGCAACTGTACATAATGGATACCGACGGCGTTAACTTAAGGAGAATATCAACAAAAGGAAATTGCGACTCCCCGACATGGTCTCCGCAGGGAGATAAGATAGCTTTCACCATGAAATATGATGATACTTTTGATATTTTTTTATATAATATACCGAGGAAAAGAATTATACGTTTAACCGAAGGACAGGGCAGCAACGAAAATCCTTCGTGGTCGCAGGACGGAAGATTTATAGTTTTTTCTTCGACGCGTTCGGGTAAAAGCGAGATATATATTATGGGAATGGACGGTTCCGAAACAAGAAAACTCGTAGATATGTCGGGAAGTTCGTTTACTCCGTCGTGGTCGCAATCTTTGTAATGTACAACTATAATAGAGGAAATTAAAATGTTTGAGGGAAAATCTTTTTTTGAAATTTTATCCATGGGCGGATGGACGTTGTATCTTCTGTTTATTATCTCCGTGTTGTCGGTAGCGGTTATAATATTGAAAATTGTTGAGTTTAAGAAAAAATCCGAAGTTAATATTGAAGATTTGTTGAGAAGAGCAGAACAGGCTCTAAAAAAAGATACTCCCGAACAATTGGTAAGCTATTGTCGTAACGAAAACAAGCCCGTAACAAACGTTATATCGGCAGGCATAAAAAAATACATAATGACAAAAGATTCCAATATAGAAGAAGCCATGAAAAGAGAAATTTCCATTGAAGTCGTCAGACTGGAAAAATTCACCACACTTATAGCAACCATAGGAAGCGTGGCAGTGTATATAGGACTTTTCGGAACGGTACTCGGAATAATTCGTTCTTTTCACGATATATCGTTGGCCGGTTCCGGCGGAATTTCCGTAGTTATCGGCGGTGTATCGGAATCGTTGATTGCAACCGCTGCGGGACTCTGTGTAGCTATTCCCGCCGTAGCGGCATATAATTTTTTAACAAGGGCAATAGACAAATTCGTTGTTGATATGGAATATACCGTATCGGCATTAAAAGAAATTGTCCACGCAACAGTAAATAAAAAATGAACAGAAAAAATAAAAAAGTAGTCTCGGATATAAATATTACCCCTTTTACGGACGTAGTTTTGGTACTTCTCATTATTTTTATGATAACTACGCCTATGTTGTCGCAACATGAAATTAAAGTAAACTTGCCTCAATCCGCGGAAGCTACTGAAAAAACCGAGGATAAAGTAATAGAAATTTTAGTGGATAAAGACGGATTTTTATATCTGAACAAAAAACAGATACATCAAAAATATTTTGAAAAGTCCGTTAAAGAAGAAGTAAAAAAACACCCCGAAAGACCCGTAGTTATAAAAGGCGACAGAAACGTAAAATACGATTTAATAATAAATGTGATGGATAAAGCAAAAAAAGCAGGTGTTACAAAATTCGGTTTGGCAACCGATATTCCTGACAAAAAAGCATAAAAGGGAGGTTAAATGAAAAAGGTATATCTTTTTGTTTTATTAATTTTAATTTCCGTAACGGCTAACGTTTTATTTTATTCACCGAATCTTACCGACATTGCTACCGGAGAAAAAATCTTAAATATCGATATGCAATGGCCGGTGTGGAGATTGTTTATCGAACCGTTTTATGCACTTTCCTACTATGTTGTAACTATGGAAGCCGGCAGTTATTTATTGGCGGGAATATCTTGGCTGTTTTGGATAGTCTTATTCGTGCTTATTTTTGCGAAATCAATAAAAGAGAACTTAAAGAACACTTTAATATACTGTTTCTTTTCTATATTCTTTTTCATTTCAATGGTATGTGTAGTTATAGCACTTCCCGTTATAGGAGCAAAAATTACAAATACGGAAGAATATAAAGTAATCGATATCCATTCGCATACAATTGAGTCCAGAGACAGTATTTCAACCGTAATGTCAAATATCGCATTTCATAATCTTCACGGTTTTACGGACTTTTTTATTACCGATCACGATAATACGAAAAGTTATAACAATATCCCTGCAGATATAGGAACGGAACATATTTTTCCGGGCTTACAGGTAACTACATTGGAAGGACAAACTCTTATTCTATTGTCTCAATACAAATTAAGATATGAAGATTTCAGAGGCAAACAAACACAGGATTTAATAGATTTCGCTCATTCGAAAAATATGCTTGTTATTATGCCTAACTGGTGGAAATACAATACCCCCGAATTGGAACAGCTTGTAAGTTGGGGAATAGACGGATTTGAAATTTATAATTGCAGATATTTGGATATACCGAAAGAAGACTTGCAAAAAATAACAGATATCTGTAACGCAAATAATTTGATGATGTTCGGTTCTACCGATTGGCACGGACTGGGCTATATGACAAACGTTTGGACATTGGTAAAAAAAGATAAAAATAAAAATGCTTTTGATTTACTGAAAGATAACCCCAAAACGAAAGTTGTCGTACATAATTCAAAGAACAGCAATTCTTTCATAAGATACATATTTGAACCGTTCTATTTTCTGTTGAACTATTCCGTAAATACCCCGCTGAAATATGTAATGTGTTTCTATATGTTTATTCTCGTATTTGCAGCACTGATATATAAAGTTCCGTTGCTTAAAGTAGTAAGAGTAATTTCACTTTATATGTCTTTTGTGTTCTGTATTTATACTTTTTATTTTGTAAAGATGCTCACTTTCAGTTTCTTTACCAATATAACAATACCGGAAGAAATTCTTCCCGTATCAATATCATTGGTATTTGTATGGCTTATCATTTGGGGCTTCTGTGACAAAGAAATTTAGTCTGCAAAACTTTTTCAATTTAAAAAATACATTTATTTTTGTTGCGTTTTCCGTTGCGTGGAAAATCTTCATTTCATCAATTGCACTTCATTCCGATGAGGCATACTATTGGTTATGGTCAAAACATTTGGCATTAAGCTACTACGACCATGCTCCGATGGTTGCCTATTTTATAAAACTTACCACTTTATTTTCCGACAGCGAAATTGCCGTAAGATTTTCAAGCATTATAGCTACTGTGATTTTAAGTATTTTGTTGTGGAAACTTGTAATAAAACTTTTTAACAGCGAAGTTATGGCAAGTGCTGCCGTAGTTATACTTCATTGTATGCCGATACTTTTTACGGCATCGATTTTAATTACGCCCGACACGCCCGTATTTCTGTTCCTGTCGATTGCAACATATTACGTATGGAAACTTATTGATACGGAAAATCAAAATTATTGGTATTTTATAGGTTTATTTTTCGGACTTTCAATGCTTTCCAAATATACCGCCTGTTTATTTATAATGAGTTTGGGAATTTATATTCTACTTACAAAAAAATGGGCTTGGTTTAAAAGTTATCAAATGTACATTGCCGTAATTATTTCGTTTATATGTTTCCTTCCCGTAATAATTTGGAATTATCAGCATGATTGGGCATCTTTCTCCTATCAGATAGGACACGGACTTTCCAACAAAGGAATACGATTTAACTATATTTTTGAATATTTGGGAACGCAAGCACTTGTCTTCAACATAATTTTGTTTTTCCCGATACTGTATATAGGAACAAAATATTTATTTTCCAAAGACAAAAAAGATATTTTCCTTGCGGCATTTTCCGTCCCGGTAATTTTGTTTTATGTAGTTACGGCACTTAAACGTCTGCCCGGAGGCAATTGGCCTATTCCCGCATATTTTACATTTTCAATAATCGCCGCAAAATGGTTTATAACATCGTCATCGTCAAATACCGAATTCCCCGTCAAACAAAAACTTGTAATCGGGGCGATAATATTTAATCTTTTCGCTTCAATACTCGTCGGACTACATGTTAAATACACCATAATACCGATATATAAATTTTCTAACAGGCAAGCCGTTGCCGATGCCACAAACTATTTCTACGGATACAAAGACCTTGCGGAAGTTCTGCTTGCCGACGGGTACAACTATGTACTTACTCCCGAACATCAGCTTTCGGCTTCAATAGCGTACTATACAAAAAACAGAATTAAATCTTTACGCTATAACAATAATTCAAAAAAAACACAATTTGAAATTTGGGGCATTCCCAAAGATTTATCTTCTTACGGAAAGGGTGCGTTTGTGTATGAACCGCCCGAAGACGGGCATATTCCGACAAACATTCAATCGGTTTTCAAGTTATCCGAAAATTTTAAAACTCAAGAAACCGTTCGTAATAAAAATATTGCAAGAAGCTATAGAATTCGCGAAATAATTAATTAAAATTTTAAACAAGTCGTTTATTATACATCTCGGAGGAATAAAATGCTTACGGCCGTTTTGATTATTTTAGTGGTATTATGTGTTATTATTTTATGTACGATTTTATTTTTTTGGTTAACGTACAACAGGCTTATTCTGCTTAGAAACCGAATGAAAGAAGCTTGGAGCGATGTTGATGTTCTTTTAAAAAGAAGATATGATTTGATACCCAACCTTGTCGAGGTTGTAAAAGGTTATGCCGCTCATGAAAAAGCAACGTTGGAAGCCGTTATTAAAGCAAGGAATATGGCTGTATCGTCCGATAATAAAACCGTCGAACAACAGGCTCAATCCGAAAATTTTTTAAGCGGGACTTTAAAATCTCTTTTTGCCGTATCGGAAAAATATCCCGAATTGAAAGCAAATGTAAATTTTTTGGAAATGCAGAAAGAGATTGTCGATACCGAAAATAAAATTCAAGCATCAAGAAGATTTTATAACACAAATGTTTTGGCTTTAAATACAAAAATAGAGATGTTCCCCAGCAACATAATCGCAAACTTCTTCAAATTTGAAAAAGGTCAATTCTTTAATATTGATAACGAAGAAGAAAAAAAGTCCGTTAAAGTATCTTTCTAAAAAAATATGAACTTAACAACTTATGACTATATAGACAGCAACAGAAGAAAAACTTTTTGGTTAATTTTTTTGTTTCCGACGAGTTTTTTGCTGTTGCTGTTTGTTATGATGTACATATTCATAAATTCTTCTCCGGAAATGCAGATAAAAGACATCCCGGTAATTGTACAAATTTTTAAATACTATTGGGGATTTTTTGTTTTTGCCATACTGCTTGCAATCGTTTGGATAATTGTTTCTTATTATCAGGGAAGCCAAATAGTATTGAATATGGTAGATGCCGAAAAAGCGGGAAGCACAAACCTTATGTATAAAGACATTCAAAGAATTTTGGAGAATGTTTCCATAACGGCGGGAATTCCCGTGCCGGAACTGTATATATTGACCATGGAATCGGGACTAAATGCATTTGCCGTCGGTACAAATAAAAATAATTCTGCCGTAGTATTGACACAAGGTTTAATTGACGTTTTGGATTCTTCCGAGTTGGAAGCCGTTATCGCACATGAAGTTGCACATATTGTTCATCAGGATACAAGGCTGATGATGTGCGTTACGTTATTGATCGGTTTTTTTACGTTTTTCGGAAGTTTTATACTCGGCGGAAGAAGAAGTTCTTTTAACGGAAGAAATACTTCCCGAGTAAACGCAGGGACAAAAGCAGCCGGAAGAACAGCAGGTATTTTGATGGTTTTAGGATTGGCTATGTATATCTACGGATATTTTTTCGCTCCGTTTATAAAGCTGGCTATATCAAGGACAAGAGAATTTGAAGCTGATGCAAAATCCGCACTTTTAACGAGAAATCCGCAAGCGTTAATTTCCGCACTGAAGAAAATATCCAACAGACCTGTAGTTTCAAGATTTGAAGATAATGAAATTATGTCACCTATGTGCATAGTAAGCCCGTTAACGATAAAAATTTCGTTTTTTGATACACTGGCGAATTTATCAAGCACCCACCCGCCGTTAAAAGACAGAATCAAAGCTTTAGAAGTCATGGATGGAAAAATAGCAGAAAAATAGAAACTTTTTATAACAAACTGTTCAACTACAGTAATTTAGATGAAGCAACAGCGTGCCGAATTTTTAAATCTCGACACGCTGTTACGATGTATTAATATTGCAATACCACTCACTAAATTATATTTTTCTGAATTAACATTTCGGCAATTTCTACTGCATTAAGAGCGGCACCTTTTAACAGGTTATCGGATACTACCCAGAAAGTCAATCCGTTAGTTGTGGAAATATCTTTTCTGATTCTTCCTACGAAAGTTTTCTGTTGATTTTGTGCAAATAACGGCATAGGATATTTATTTTCTTTAGGATTATCTATAACTTCTACACCTTTTGCAGTTGATAAAAGTTCTCTTGCTTTTTCGGGAGTAAGTTCTTTTTCGGTTTCAATCCAAACGGATTCGCTGTGAGCTCTTAAAACGGGAACTCTAACACAAGTTGCACTTACCTTTATGCCTTTGTCGCCCATAATTTTCATTGTTTCGTTTGTCATTTTCATTTCTTCTTTTGTGTATCCGTTTTCTTCGAAAACATCAATATGAGGAATTAAGTTAAATGCTATCTGATAGGGAAACTTTTCAAAAGCAGGTAACGGTTCGCCTTTACCGAGAGCTTTTGTTTGGTTTTCCAAATCGTGAATGCCTTTAGAACCTGCACCGGAAACTGCCTGATATGTGGAAACTACTACTCTTTTAATTTTTGCATAATCATGTAACGGTTTTAATGCAACAACCATCTGAATTGTTGAACAGTTAGGATTTGCAATTATTTTTTTATCTTTACTTAAATCGTTAGGATTAACTTCCGGAACAACGAGCGGACAATTGTCATCCATTCTCCAAGCACTGGAGTTATCTATAACAAAACATCCGTCTTTGGCAAAAGAAGGTGCAAACTCTAAAGATGTTCCTCCGCCGGCACTAAACAAAGCAATATCCATTCCTTTACCGCTATCGTGTGTTAAGAGTTCAACGGGAATATCTTGTCCTTTAAATTTTAATTTTTTGCCTACGCTTCTCTGTGAAGCCAACAACTTTATTGACTCTACAGGAAAATTTCTGTTTTCCAACATTTTTATCATTTCGTTACCGACTACACCGGTAGCACCTACCACTGCAACTTTATACTTCTTCATTTTGCCTCTTCTCCTTACAACTATTTGTTATTTATTTTTCCTAATTCAAATATTTTATTTACTAATTGTTTTCTTGCATAAAAGGCTCTTGTATTAGAACCATGTCCTACTCCTTTTGTTCTTGCCTGTATCCATTTCCCATCTTTTCCGGTTAAACTGCTCCACCCGTGTTTTATTAATTTATTTCTTATATAATCATAATCGTGTTTTATTTCCTGTATTAATTCATCATCTTGAGCAAAATCAAAATTTGCTATATTTAAAAATTTTGCTTTTGTTGAATTTTTCCCGTTCCACATAACGGCACAAAAAACTATTGATTTTAACTTCGTCCAACAATGGCTTGAAAAAAATTCTGTCTTTAATAATTCTTCAGGATTTATCATGGCTATAGCCATGGTTTCTTTAGGAACTAATTCTTCTTTTTTATAATAGAATGCTACGGACTTCAATTCGTAAGATAAACCGTTTGGTGCTTTTGAATTGTTATTGTCCAATCCTGCTAATCTTTCCAACACCTGTCCTTTCCAGCCTTTATTGTATTTACCGTTTTTTGTTATGGTTATACCATATTGCTCGGCAAAAGAAGAAAGTTCTTTCCCGATATATTTTGATAAATTATTTATTGCGACAGTTCTTGTAATTATCTTCATGCTGTTTTCTTTTTTGTTTTTTTATATTTTTGTTTCGGTTCAAACATATAAGGCTGTACATAGTTATCAGTGTTATCATTTATAATAAAGTTATAATTGCGTTCATTTTTAAAATTTATATCGTTATATCTTTTTATTGATAAATCCAAATATTTTTTTTCATTATCTATACCAATAAATTTTCTATCGTTTAAAACTGCCGCTATTCCCGTGGTTGAACTTCCCGTAAAAGGATCTAATACCAAGTCTCCTTTATTTGTGCTTGCCAATATTACTCTTTTTAATAAATCTATAGGTTTTTGTGTGGGATGTTTTCCATACTTTTTTTCATTAGGTTTTGGAGTATTTATTGCCCAAACGCTTCTCATTTGGGTATTAGGTTTTTTTATAAAATCTTCCGTCCATAAGCCGTTTTTCATTTTTTCATAATTAAAAGTATGCTTTCCTTTTTTATCTTTTCTTGCCCATATCAAGGTTTCATGGCTTGCAGTAAAAAACCTGCAACTTAAATTGGGAGCAGCATTTGGCTTAAACCAAGAGATATCATTTAATATATGAAATCCGCTCATTTGCAATGCCATACCGCATTGATAAATGGAATGATAAGTTCCGCTTACCCATATAGTCCCATTATCTTTTAAAATTCTTTTACAAGCTTTTATCCAGTTTAAATGAAATTTATAATTTTCTTCAACACCATTACTTAAATCCCAATCGGCTTTTTTTACGCTTACCATTTTTCCGGCTTGACAGGTAAATGAACCATTGGATAAAAAATATGGCGGATCTGCAAAGATCATATCAACAGAATTATCTTTAAATTCATTCAATATGTCTATACAATTACCATTATATAATTTGAAATTATCCCTTGAAAAATAGGGAGCCGTTAAATTATTCATTATATCTTTTTAAGATTTTAAGATTTTAGGCGAAACAAAGTGTTTTAAAAACGCGGTGTATGTAGTGTAATACATAAGTTTTGAAAACACAAAGTTGCAGCCAAAATATTAAAATCGCTATAAAAAACAATTATAAATTGTTTGCAATCAAGTCTCCGACTTCAGTCGTCCCCATACCCATCTTCCCTGCAGCAAGTGATTTTATCTTACCGCTTGCAAGCGATTTTGCAATGGAAGCTTCTATCATTTTACCTTCTTTTTCAAGACCGATAGTTTCAAGCATCATTGCACCTGCACTAATTGCCGCTAACGGATTTATAACATTCTGTCCCGTATATTTGGGAGCCGAACCGCCCATCGGTTCGAACATCGATACGCCTTCCGGATTGATGTTTCCGCCTGCTGAAATTCCTATACCGCCTTGTATCATGGCTGCCAAATCGGTAATTATATCGCCGAATAAATTGTCGGTAACGATAACATCAAACCATTCCGGATTTTTTACCATCCACATACATACTGCATCAACATTTACATAGTTCAATGCTATATCCGGATAACTTTTTGCACCCATTGCCCTAAAAGCTCTTTCCCACAAATCGGATGCAAACGTTAAAACATTTGTTTTTCCGCATAATGTAAGTTTTTTATCTTTGTTTCTTTTTTTTGTTATTTCAAAAGCATATTTTAAACATCTGTCAACACCGAATCTTGTATTTATTGATTCCTGCGTTGCAACTTCATAAGGAGTATTCTTTTTTAAGAAACCGCCGGCACCGAGATAAAGACCTTCCGTATTTTCTCTTACTACAACAAAATCTATATCTTCAGGTTTTTTATTTTTTAAAGGACAGTCAACACCTTCATAAAGTTTTACGGGCCTTAAATTAATATACTGGTCAAGCTCAAATCTTAATCTTAACAAGATTCCTTTTTCAAGTATTCCCGGTTTTACGTCGGGATGACCTATTGCACCGAGATACATTGCATCAAATTTTTTGAATTCTTCAACACAACTGTCGGGAAGAATTTCGCCTGTTTTTTTATATCTTTCTCCGCCCAAATCGTAGTTTACAAATTCGAATTTTGCACCTGTTTTTGCTGCTGCAGCATTGATAACTTTTACACCTTCGGCTATCACTTCAGGACCTGTTCCGTCACCGCCTATAAGAGCAATTTTATAAGTTTTAGACATTTTTATTTTCCTCCTTTAATGTAGGAAAGCAACCCGCCGGCTTTTATCAACTTCTGCATAAATTCCGGGAAAGGTTGAGCTTTATATTTTTCTTTTTTTGTTATATTTATTATTTCGCCTTTTGCCAAATCCACTTCCAATTTGTCGCCGGAAGAGATACCGTCAACGGCTTCTTCGGATTCAATAATAGGAAGCCCTATATTGATGCAATTTCTGAAAAATATTCTTGCAAAAGATTTTGCTATTACGCACGATACACCTGCACCTTTTATGGATATCGGAGCATGTTCTCTCGAAGAACCGCAACCGAAATTTTTGTCTGCTACGATAATGTCGCCCGGTTTAACTTTCTCGGCGAAAGTATCATCGATATCCTTCATACAAAACTTTGCAAGTTCTTTCGGGTCGGAAGTCGTCAGATATCTTGCTGGGATTATTTCGTCGGTATTTACATTTGCTCCGTATTTAAAAACAGACCCTTTAAGTTTAATATTTGACATAACTCACCTCTTAGTTTTTTGAATCGTAAAATACAGGTATAGATTTTATAACATTTATAAATTTTTTTCAATGATTTTTACTATTAAATTTTTTATATTTTCATTTTTTTTAAAATTCCACTTGACAAATGATTAAAGTTGTTGTATAATTAGCAGCTGTTAAGTTAGAGTGCTAAAAATCGCAAAGCGACTTGGAAGATTGGATGTTTAGGGAATTTGAAGCTTGGTAACGTCAACGGTGGAATGAACGGAAAAACAGTTAAATAACGCAACAAAAAATAATAAAGGAAAAAGATAGGAGGCAGGAAATGAAGTTAAGACCATTAGGTGACAGAATTTTGGTAAAAGCCGAAGAACCAAAAGAAAAGAAAATCGGCGGAATCATTATCCCCGACACGGCAAAAGAAAAACCTCAGGAAGGAACAATTATTGCTGTAGGTAACGGCAAAATTGGTAAAGACGGAAAAGTTATACCTATGGATGTAAAAGTAGGCGATAAAGTATTATACGGAAAATATTCCGGAAACGAAGTAAAAATAGATAATGAAGCATTTTTAATAATGTCTCAGGATGATGTTTTGGGGATATTGGAATAAATCGCTAAGCAATTTAAAAGGAGAATACAATGGCTAAACAATTGAAGTATACGGATGACGCAAGAAAAGCTATGAAAGACGGTGTAGATAAACTTGCAAATGCAGTAAAAGTAACTCTCGGACCTAAAGGCAGATATGTAGTTCTTGACAAAAAATTTGGTTCGCCGACGGTAACTAACGACGGTGTAACAATAGCAAAAGAAATAGAACTTGAAGATCCGTTTGAAAATATGGGTGCACAGCTCGTTAAAGAAGTTGCTTCCAAAACCAATGATATCGCAGGCGACGGAACAACTACCGCAACGGTTCTTGCACAGACAATGATTTCCGAAGGATTGAGAAATATTACATCGGGTGCAAATGCAAACCACATAAAGAAAGGTATTGAAAAAGCAGTTGCTGCAGTTATAGAAGAAATTAAAAAAATATCAAAGAAAGTTTCAAGCAAAGAAGAAATTGCTCAGATAGCATCAATTTCCGCAAGCGATAAAGAAATCGGCGATTTAATAGCAAACGCAATGGACAAAGTAGGTAAAGACGGAGTTATTACCGTTGAAGAGGGTAAATCCGCAGATACTACACTTGATGTAGTTGAAGGTATGCAGTTCGACAGAGGATATTCTTCTCCTTATTTTGTTACCGATGCGGAGAGAATGGAAGCAGTTTTGGAAAATCCTTACATTATAATTACCGACAAGAAAATATCTTCAATGCAGGAAATTCTTCCTTTGCTTGAAAAAGTAGTTCAAACAGGTAAAGGTTTTATTATAATTGCTGAAGATATTGAAGGGGAAGCTTTGGCAACTTTGGTTGTTAATAAAATCAGAGGAACATTGAAAGTTATTGCTGTTAAAGCTCCGGGATTCGGCGACAGAAGAAAGGAAATGCTTCAGGATATAGCAATTCTTACCGGCGGAACGGTAATTTCCGAAGAGACAGGTTTGAAGCTTGATGCGGCAACTCTCGATATGCTCGGACAGGCAAAGAGAGTAGTTGTTGACAAAGAAAATACCACAATCGTTTCAGGTTTGGGCGACAAGAAAGAAATTGATCAAAGAATTGCACAAATCAGAAAACAGATTGAAGAAACAAAATCCGACTATGACAGAGAAAAATTACAGGAAAGATTGGCAAAGCTCGTCGGCGGAGTTGCAGTTATCAATGTAGGTGCGGCAACTGAAGCTGAAATGAAAGCTAAGAAATTCAAAGTTGAAGATGCCATGAACGCAACAAGAGCAGGTGTTGAAGAAGGTATCGTTGCTGGCGGCGGTGTAGCACTTTTGAAAGCTCAGGCAGTTCTTGACGGTTTAAAAGGTGCAGATGCCGACGAACAGACCGGTATCAATATAGTTAAGAAATCTTTGGAAGGACCTATCAGACAGATTATTGAAAATGCCGGTATTGAAGCATCCGTAATCGTTGATAAAATTAAAAATAAAAAAGAAGCTTCTTACGGATACAATGCTGATAATGACGAATTTGTAGATATGATTAAAGCAGGTATTGTTGACCCTGCAAAAGTTACAAGAACGGCATTACAAAATGCAGCATCCATTGCAGGCCTTGTTCTTACAACGGAAGCTTTGGTAACCGATATCCCCGAGAAGAAAGACGGAGCAGGAATGCCTCCGATGGGCGGAGGAGCAGGAATGCCCCCGATGTATTAAGATGGTCGACCACAAAAAGTGAAGCTTTTTGTGGTTGAACAGTTGGGAACGGCAATGTACAATGTATGATGTACAATGTACAATGAACAACGAAACGACACCGACAGTTGAAGAGTTGAAGGGTTGAAAAGTTTCAACTACAACGGCAACAACGAGATGCTTCGACAAGCTCAGCATGACAGACAGAACGACAGTTGAAGAGTTGAAAACGACAAAACGGCAATGAACGACAAACCTACAAAAAACAAAAAAGAAGAATGAAACTTTACCAATAAATGTAAGGATTCAGAAAAAAACAGAAATAATTTAAGAATATCAGAAAATGTAAGGACACAGAAAAAACAGCAAAGTTTGTGACTTTACCAATAAATGTAAGGACTAAAAAAAACAGAAAGATTTGTTAGTGAGACGAAGAATTCCCAAGCCGCAGTGTACGTAAGTGTACACGGTACATAAGGCTTGGGAATTCAAAGTTGCAACTAAAATATTTCTGTTTTTTTGTTATAAGATGTAGCTTAAATCCCCTTAAATTTGCTGTTTTTTTATTAGTCTATTTAACCTTTCTATTTACATACGTAGTATGTAAAATCTCATGGGCTTTATGACTGCAAGGCTTATCCAAATACTTCTGATAAACCTGCTGAACATACGGGTTATCCATAGGTTTGTGCAGTTCCAAAACCTTATCGTTTTCATACAAGCATTTTGTTCTCTTATTTCTTATTTCCAAACCGTCATAAACAGGCTGTCCCGCACCGCCGATACATCCTCCGGGGCAAGCCATAACTTCTATCAAGTCATACTCTTTTTCTTTATTTTTAATTGCCTTGATAACTTTTCTTGCGTTACCTAAACCGTGAACTACGGCAACTCTTAAATCTTTTTCTCCTACTTTAACGGTAACTTCTCTTATGCCGCCTTCACCTCTGATAAAGCTGAACTCGTCTGTTTCATTGGAATCGGATTTGGAAAGAACATTTCTCAAAACAGCTTCGGCAACACCGCCGGAATTACCAAAAATAACTCCGCCGCCGGTTTTGAAACCTAAAGGCATATCAAATGCGGATTTTTCCAAAGTGTTAAACGAAAGTCCAGATTCTTCTATCATTCTGGCAAGTTCCTGAGTGGTTAAAACAAAATCTATATCCTGTATGCCGTTGGTTGAAAGTTCCGGTCTTCTTGCTTCAAATTTCTTTGCCGTGCAAGGCATAACCGAAACTATAATTAAATCTTCTCTCTTTATTCCATATATATCGGGAAGCATTTTCTTTGCAAGTCCGCCGAACATTCCCTGAGGAGATTTGCACGTGGAAAGATTATTTATAAATTCCGGATAATACTGTTCCGCAAATTTTATCCATGCAGGACAGCATGATGTGAACTGAGGAATATTTTCCCCTTTGGAAAACCTTTCAACAAATTCCGTTGCTTCTTCCATAATAGTTAAATCTGCAGCAAAAGAAATATCAAAAACTTTAAAAAAGCCCATGCTCTTTAATGCCGTAACCATTTTTGCGGCGGCGGAATTTCCGGATTCGTTATCCAAACCGAAAGCCTCGCCGATTGCAGCACGAACTGCCGGAGCTATGGCTATAACAACTTTTTTATCTTTTTTACCTAAAGCGTTCCAAACCTGACTTACTTCCGACTTAGGTGTTAATGCACCTGTAGGACATACTCTGGAACACTGTCCGCAATAAACACATTCCGACTCACTGAGATCTTTATTGAAGCTCGGACAAACTACGGATTTTGAACCTCTGTTTGCAAAATCTATTGCACCTATACTCTGTATTTCTTCGCAGAAACGAACACAGTCTCCGCAAAGAACGCATTTGTTCGGATCTCTGACAAGTGACGGTGTCGAGAAATCAAGCGGAGCATCTTTTTTCATTTTTTTGAAACGAACCGTATGTATTCCCAACCTTCTTGCAAGCGTTTGAAGCTGGCAACTTTCGCTTTTATGGCAGAAAGTACAGTTGGTATCGTGGTTGGCAAGGAGAAGCTCGACGGTAATTTTTCTCATTTCTCTTATTTCGTTGCTGTTTGTTATAACGACCATACCGTTTTCCGGAGGTGTTGAGCACGCCGGAACAAGACCTCTTTTTTCAACATTTACAAGGCAAAGTCTGCACGCACCGTAAGTGCTGAGTTCGGAATAATAACAGAATGTCGGCAACTCTACGCCTGCGTTTCTGATAACTTCCAGAAGATTTCTTTCATTTTCAAATTTTACGGTTTTACCGTTTATAGTTAAAGTTTTTTCCATAGTTATTATCCTCTCTTTACCGCACCGAATTTACATGTCTGCAAACAAACACCGCATTTTACGCAGGCATTCGGATCTATTGAATGTTTTTGTTTAACGGCACCTTTAATAGCACCTACGGGACATTTTCTTGCACAAGCCGTGCAACCTATACATTTATCCTGATCGATATAAATTCTTACAAGTTTGGAACATGTTCCGGAAGGACATCTCTTTTCTTTTACATGAGCATCATATTCATCTCTGAAGTATTTTAATGTGGAAAGGACCGGGTTCGGAGCCGTTTTACCTAAAGCACAGAGAGAACCCATTCTGACTGCATTTGCAAGCTGTTCGAGGAGAGGAATTGTTTCTTCTGTTGCTCTGCCGTCGGTAATATCTTCAAGCATCATCAACATTTGTTTTGTTCCCTCACGACAGAGAACGCATTTACCGCAAGATTCATTTTGAGTAAACTGCATAAAGAACTTTGCCGTGTTTACCATACAGGTGGTTTTGTTCATAACAACAAGTCCGCCCGAACCGACCATCGCACCGGCTTTTCTTAAAGAATCAAAATCAAGAGGCAAATCAAGATGCTCTCTTGTTAAGCATGCACCTGAAGGACCTCCGATTTGAACGGCTTTAAAAGCGTCTTCGGAAACATTACCTTTGTCGTCGGTAACTCCGCCTGCTATATCAAACAAAATTTCTCTTAAAGTTGTTCCGAAAGGAACTTCGATAAGACCGGTATTTTTAACATAACCCGTTATTGCAAAAGTTTTTGTTCCGGTAGAAGTGGGAACACCTATTTTCTTATAAGCTTCAGCTCCGTCTCTGATTATTAAAGGAACGGTTGACAATGTTTCAACATTATTGATTACCGTCGGTTTCCCGTATAAACCGTGCTGTGCCGGGAAAGGAGGTTTAGGCTTAGGCATACCTCTTTTACCTTCTACGGAAGCTATCAATGCAGTTTCTTCACCGCAGACGAATGCTCCCGCACCTTCCATCACATGAAGCTTGAAATTAAAACCGGAACCGAAAAGATTATCGCCCAAAACACCTATCTCTTCGGCTTTCTTAATAGCGTTTTTCATCCTTTCGACTGCCAAATGATATTCCGTTCTTACATATACATAACCTTCATCGGCACCTATTGCCTTAGCTGCAATTATCATACCTTCTATAACGCTGTGCGGATTACCTTCAAGAACGCTTCTGTCCATAAACGCTCCGGGGTCGCCCTCATCGCCGTTACAGATAACATATTTTTTAGGACCGGGCTGAACTCTGGTTAAATCCCATTTTCTTCCGGTAGGGAAACCTGCTCCGCCTCTTCCTCTTAAGCCGGAATCCAACAGCTCTTTACAAATCTGTTCGTCGGTCATTTCCAAGCAGGCTTTTCTTGCCGAAGCATATCCGCCGATGGAAATATATTCTTCAATATCCTCTGCGGCTATAAATCCGCAATTTTTCAAAACATATCTCTTCTGTTTTGAATAGAAAGGAATTTCCGCATGACCTTTATAAAATTTATCGTTGGTTTTATAACAAAGTCTTTCTACTACTTCGTCGTTTACTATACTTTTTTCAAGGATTTCTTTTGCATCTTCGGGTTTTACTTTTGTGTATAAGATATCTGCGGGAAGGATAGAAACGAGAGGTCCCATCTGACAGAACCCCTGACAACCGCTCTTTGAAATAAGAGTACCCTTATTTTCTTCTTCTTTTTTGAGTTCTATAAGAACATCAATATTAAGTTCTTTTGCAACTTTCAACATTTCGTCATAAACTTTTAAAGAACCGTTGGCAACGCAGCCCGTTCCGGCACAGATTATGATTCTTTTCTTAATCTGTTTAAATGCATTCTGCACCTGACTTGCAACTTTGTCTAAATCGATAGGCATTGTTATTTTCCCTCCTGTTTAATCATTTCGTCAAGAAGCGAGTTTACTTTTTCGGGAGTAACCTGCCCGTAAACTTCGTCGTCAACAACCATCGCCGGTGCCAAACCGCATGCACCTAAACATGATACCGTTTCAAGCGTGAATAACATATCCGAAGTTGTATTTTGATTATCTTTAAGATTAAGTTTTGTTTTGATTGCGTCAATAAGGAGAGTGGATTTTTTTACATGGCAGGCAGTTCCGTCACACACCTTAATAATATGTTTGCCTTTCGGATTTAGCGTAAAATGTGCAAAAAATGTTGCCACTCCGTAAACTCTTGCAGGCGAAATTTCTAATTCCGACGCAATGAAATTAAGTGCATCTTCGGGAAGATATTTATATACCTCCTGCACCGCTTGCAAAATCGGAATAAGTCTTGCTTTGTCTTTTCCGTTTTCTTCAAGAATTTGTTTTACTTTGTCAAAATTCTCGTTCATCGTGAACTCCTTAATAATTTATTATAATCATATTGTTTTATTTTAGAAATTCTAATTATCTCTTCTCAGTTTCTGCGAAAGCACCGCCAAGCTTGACGCCAAATTCTCGTGCTGAACTATCACATCTTCGGGAACATTTATCTTCGTCGGGGCAAAATTCCAAATAGCTTTTATCCCGCTTGCTACCATTCTGTCGGTCAAACTTTGTGCCGCTTCGGCAGGGACAGTCAATATTCCTATTTTTATTCTGTTCTTTTTAACAAAATCTTTCAGCTCTTCTATGGGAAAAACTTTTCTGTCATGCATAACCGTGTTTACTTTATCGGAATTGTCATCAAATGCCGCTATAATATCAAGCCCGTATTCTTTAAAACCCTGATAACCCAAAAGAGCATATCCCAAATGTCCCGCACCTACCAAAACAGCTTCATTTTTAATATAAAAACCTAAAATTTTCTCTATATGCAGTATTAAACTTTTAAGGTTATATCCTCTTTTTGGAGTTCCTTTTATGTCTGTAACTTCAATATCTTTTCTCACCTGAATTGTATTAAACCCCAAACATTTCGCTATCTGTGCAGAGGAAATTTCTTGTACACCTTCATCCTCAAGCTGTTTTAAAAAATGATGATAAAAAGGAAACCTCCGCAATGCGGCTTCCGAAACTGCTTTATTGCATGACTTTTCTTTACATTTCATTTTATTTATTGATAAGTTTAAGAAATTAGATTTTAGGTTCAATAAGTAACCGGCTAAAAAGGCGAAAGAGCTATCAACTAACTCCATAACCTTACAAAAAACTCTTTGTATTTTTTGTTATGGATAAAATTTTATCTATTTAAAATTTTTATGTCAACTATCTTTCGGTAGGTTTATATTATTATAACAAAGTTATATATTTCTAACAAAATTCCATAATATATATCAAAAATTCACAACTTGAGGGATGGGAACAAAAAGCAAAGCGATTTTGGTTGAATAGTTGAAGAGTTGAAGAGTTTAGAACGGCAATGTACAATGTATAATGTACAATGTACAATGAACGGCAAAGACAACGACAACTGCAACGGCAAACGGCAAACTGCTACGGAAACGACGAGATGCTTCGATAAGCTCAGCATTACAGACGAACGGCAAAAATCGCTCCGCCACCTAACACAATATCTCCGTCATACAAAACTGCCGCCTGCCCGGGTGTTATTGCTTTTTGCGGTTCATCAAAAATAATTTCTACGGTGTTATCATCTAAAACTTTTATATCCGCTTTATGTTCTTTTTGTTTATATCTTATTTTTACCGAACAACTGAAATTTCCCGCCGGCGGTCTGCCTAATATCCAATTAAAATTTTTTACAATAAATTCTTTTTTATATAAATCTTTTTCGTCACCGAGCATTACCGTATTATCTTGTGCGGAAATATTACAAACATAAACATGTTTTTGAAAACAGCCTAAGCCTCTTCTTTGCCCGATAGTATAATGAACTATCCCCTTATGTTTACCTATTACTTTTCCCTTTGTATCAACAAAATTTCCTTCTTTTATTTTGTTTTCGGAAAAATTTTCTATTACTTTAACATAATTGCCGTCGGGAACAAAACATATATCCTGACTATCAGGTTTATCGGCATTAATAAAACTGTTTTCTTTTGCAATATCCCTGATTTCCGTTTTATGTAAACTGCCTAAAGGAAACAAAGTATGTGCAAGTTGTTCTTGTGTTAAATTGTATAAAACATAACTTTGGTCTTTAGTATCATCTGCTGCTTTTTTTAAATAATATTTACCGTTATTTTTTTCAATTCTTGCATAATGCCCCGTAACTATATAATTACATTCCAAATTTTGTGCCATATCATAGAGCTTTTCAAACTTCATATATTTATTGCAATCTATACAAGGGTTAGGAGTTCTCCCGCTTTCATAACTTTTAACAAATTTATCTATAACTTTATCTTTAAAATCTGCGGAAAAATTTAAAACATAATATTTCATATTTAATTTATAAGCTACAGACCTTGCATCATTTACATCATTCAACGAACAGCATGTTCTGCTTTTCACTCCGATATCTTCATTATTGTAAAGTTTCATTGTGCAACCGATACAATCATAACCTTGTTGTTTCAACAAAAAAGCCGCAACGGATGAATCTACACCGCCGCTCATTGCAATTAAAGCTCTTTTTTCCATACTTATCTTTTTTTACTCCATCAAACTTAGTTTATTTTGCCTTGCAAAAAACATTAATTGTACATTGCCGTTTTCATTCTTTTTATTGCCGTTTTTAATATCTTTTGCGGACAGGCAATATTCATCCTCATATAACTTTCCCCGCCCATACCGAAAGTTGAACCCTTGTGTAACCACACGCCCGCTTTTAAAAACAATTTTTCTATCCGTTCACAGCTTAAATTCAATTTATCACAGTTAAGCCACGCAAGGTATGTCCCTTCCATATTTTGCACGGAAATTTTTGTTCCCGCAAATTCGTTTACTAAAATATCTATGTTTTGTTGCAAATATTTTAATAGTGTATCAAACCAATTTTCACCATTCCCGTAAACCGCTTTTACTGCCTCTATTGCCGGTTTGGTTAATACATGAAAACCTGTCGCATTAACGGATTTAAAAACTTTATCTCTTATCTTTTTATTTTGTATTACAAGGTGTGCTGCCTGCAACCCTGCAAGATTAAAAGTTTTTGTAGGAGCAATTGCCGTAATTGTGTTATCCGCAATTTTTTTTGAAAGAGTGCAAACGGGATAATGTTGATAACTATCATAGACAAAATCGGAATGAATTTCGTCCGAAACTATAATCACGTTATGTTTAACACATATTTTGGCTATTTCCGAAAGTTCCGGTTTTGTCCAAACTCTGCTTACCGGATTATGCGGGGAACATAAAATATACATTTTTACATTATTTTCTTTTATCTTATTTTCAAAATCTTCAAAATCGAATGTATATTTTTCTCCGTTAAAAACAAGCGGACTGACGACAAGTTTCCTGTTGTTATCTTTGACAATATCCATAAACGGATAATATACGGGTTGCGAAATAAGAATGCTGTCTCCAGCATTTGTTAATGCCCTGATTGTAGCAGATATACCGAACATTACACTCGGGACGCACAAAATTTCTTCTTTTTTTATTTTCCAAGCCGTTCTTTTTTCATACCAATTCTGTAATAACGATATATATTCGTTATCAATGTATGAATAACCGTAAATGTTGTGTTTTACAACTTTTTTTAATGCTTCCTCGACGGCAGGCGGACATTTGAAATCCATATCGGCAACCCACATAGGAATAACATCTTTTATGTTAGGCACTTTCGGTATAAAATCATATTTTACCGAACCTGTGTTTTTTCTGTTGTAAACGACATCAAAAAAAGTTTTGTTCATTTTATTATACTCCTAACTGTTAAAACCTTCAATTAACCTACTTTTAAGGTAGGTAATTATATTATAAAAAAAACAATGTCTTTGTCAAACAATAACATTTGCGGAACGAATGTAGTTGAAAACGGCAATGTACGATAACGACAGTTGAAAAGTTGAAAGGTTGAATAGTTGAAGAGTTTAGAACGGCAATGTACAACAACGACAGTTGAAAAGTTGAATAGTTGAAGAGTTGAACAGTTTAACGGCAACGACAACGACAAACGGCAATAGAAGTTATTATTTTATTAAATTTTTAATAGCTTTTATTGCTATTAACATTTCTTTCAATCTTTTATCCGACAAATCACTTAGCAAATGTTGTATCTGCATAAGTGTTTTAGAGGATTCTTTTTTATTATATGCAAGAAGACTATCATAAGATATATCCAAAACTTCTACTATTTTTATAAGAGTTTCTAAACTGGGAACACCTTCTCCTCTTTCAATATTTCCTAAAAATTTATATCCTATATTTATTTTTTCTGCAAATTTTTCCTGAGTCAAATTTGCTTTTTTCCTTTCCTCTTTAATTCTCTTTCCTAAAAGAATATATTTATCTTCTTTTTTTATCATACAAATATCTCCTCATTTTTTATATTTTCTCAAATTTTTAAAAAAACTTAAACTATCTAAAAACAGCAAAAATACTGTTTTTAGCTTGACAAAAAATATTTTTTAAATTATAATTATATTGATGAAAATATAAAAATCGCGAAGCGGTGTCATTCTCGAAGATTGTAATCGGGAAAGACAAACAAGGAGAAAGAATTATGAAAAGAAAATTAAAAGGTTTTACCTTAGTGGAGTTGGTAATAACGATTGCTATCGTTATCATTTTGTCGGTGATTTCCGTGCCTATATACAGAGGATATACCGATAAGGCGAAATATGCTGAGGGGTATGCATTGTTAGGGACGATACTTTCTGCACAGAAAAGTTATTTTTCCGAATACGGAATGTTTTTGGATGACTATGGCACATCAAATGGTGCTTCCCGCTGGTCGAGTTACGAATCAGTCCTAAATATAGATGCAAGAGGAAATAAATATTTTTCTTGGTTCTGGTGGGATAATATGGGAAAGAGTGATCCGGCTTGTAAATATTGTTTCAGTGCATTTGTAGCATTGCCGTCAGAACTTGCAAACGAAAGAGTTAAACCGGCAATAAGATTATCCTTTAATATAACATCAGGTTCTACTTTAGAAGAAGTTATTAATGCACTTAATTTATAACATTTAAATAAAAACAGAATTACTCCGGTAATTCTAACGGGACAGGATTACAACATAGCAGTAATCCTGTCCTTTTTTATCATTTATTATAATACAAAAAACGGCAAAATGTATTTTGACCTAAACATTAAAGTTGTAAAGTTTTTAGATCGGAAGAGCACAC
>CALGGE010000056.1 GCA_937916125.1 uncultured Elusimicrobia bacterium
AAATATTTCTTCTTTTATCCCTAAACATACCTAATTTTCTTATTTTCCGTGATTAGGTAATATTTAACAGACGGAATGAAACATTTTACGGGAAGAAATTAGGTTCGGAATAAGGAAACATAGAGCATAACCAGAAGAAAAAAACTTATACGGGAAAAGATTTGAGTTCGGCATAATGCTTGCAAATTCGGCAAATTTATGTGTGTGCAGGAGCCGTTGACTATAAGCTGAAGTAAGGAACTTAACCCTTTAGTCATAGAGATAAAAAACAGTAGCCATAAGAATGAAGGCAAGGAAGAAACAATTTAACTCCGTAGAAACACACACTCTCGGAGGAACACCGAGAATTCCGTAGAGAGTGACTGATGGGATAATATGTAAGCTAATAAACCTACTATACTCTTTAGACAGGAGAATGTAAGTAAAGATGTTCGTGTGTCGGGAGCGAAAATATAACCTAAACCCTTTAGCCGAAAGAATGTAAGCTAAGTTTGTTGTGTATTGGGAGCTTGTAAAGAGAATGAATAATTAATATATGGAATGAAACCTGTTAAGTTTTTCGTGTGTTGGTGCAGTGATTATGACTGTTATTTTATGATTTTAAATGCTTGTAATGCGGTTTTTTAAGACTTTTTACTTCTTATAGTAATCCACTATCTTTGAATGAATAATAGTCGTTATCTGCTATTATAATATGGTCTAACAAATAACTTTCTATTGCTTTTAATGCTTTATGTATTGCCTCTGTAGCAAGTATATCATTTTGACTTGGCTTTATTGTTCCTGCAGGGTGATTATGTGCTAATATTACAGATACAGCATAATATTGAAGGCATAATCTTGCTATCTTTCTCGGATATACAGCACTACGATGTTCTATTCCTTCGTCTAACTCTACAACTTTGATAAGATGATTACTTGTGTTTAATAATAGAACATACATCTTTTCTACTTTCAAACCGTTCATTTCTGCCTTGAGATAATCTACTACTGCCTGAGGACAATTTACCTTTTCTGTTTCTTTAATTTTTAAGTGATTGTAAATAGCTGTAAACTCTTTAACAAAGTTAATTAAAGTTACTTCCCTTTCTGATACGATAGGGTATAAATCCTCTTTCTGTGCATCAACTACTTGTTTTAAGCTACCAAACTTGTTTAATAACTGTTCTACAATTCCTTTTTTACCTTTTGTTTTAGTGAAGTTTAACAATTTTGTTAATACTTCCTTTTCGTTAATTTCTTTTAATTCCATTGGCTTTCTCCTTTTAATTAAATTTTTACTTCTTACTACCGACATCAAATGATTACGGACTACAAGAATGGAAAAACATAGGTATTACCTCCTTTTGTGATTATTTTTTAAATGGATTGTTTTTTATGAAAATTCTTTTGTTTTGTCGGATAAGGTATTTCAGTAGGAGCACTTATAATTTGATTGAAATTTTTGATAAAAATTTTATTATCGCCAGAAAGTTATACAAACCTAATATATTACCTTGACCGACAAAATTTAAGGGGGTAGGTGTAAATCTTGCGGTTCGGGAAATATGAGCTACCATACCAACCAGGAAGAAAGGACTTACATTTTGGGCTTTTTGGCTCTTATATAAACCTATTGAAAAATCAATGCTTTTTGACAAATTAAAAGTGAACTTGTTTTTTGGGAAGAATTCCGTATATTATGATAAAGAAGGGTAGTTTTATGTGGTTATATAGTAAGTTCTAAAGGAACATTGTGTTTTATAAAGATTTATGTATATAATCAAAATAGATAACCATATTTCGGTTTATTGCACATTGTAAGTGTGCGGTATTACTGTTAAAAAAAAGGAGTGTCTTTAATGTCGGAAATAGATGTAAAACTAACAAACTTAGGTAGAAAGATTTTTGCGGTTGATTTTAGTGATAGTGAAGTTCTTGAATGTATGAAAACTTTGTTGAATTGTGAAATGTATTTGAGAGGATTACGGTTGAAGTATCCAAGAAAGAAACTATAATGCAGGCAACAAAAAACTTGAAAATAGTATGTATAAAAATATATAATAGTATATAATAATACACAATCTTTTATATTGTAGGGAGATTTATTATGAAAGAAGAAAAGAAAGAAACAATAGAAGAATTAATTGAACAATTGGAAATTTATAGATTAGAAAATAGGATAAGCCAGCAAAATCTGGCAAACCAATTGGGTGTTACTTATGCTACGGTTAGCCATTGGTTGAACAGAAAAAGTAAACCCAATAAAATACAAACCTATCAAATAAAAAAACTTTTGAATGGTCAAAACAAATAAGGAGCAAAATGTAAATTATGATACAAATAAAAAATACAAATATTGACAGGAGAGCAATTATCTATTGTAGGGTATCAACAAAAGAGCAAGAAAAAGAAGGATATTCTTTGGATGTTCAAAGAGAGAAGAATTTAAAATATGCTGAGAATAATGATTTAGAAGTTGTAGAAGAATTTTCAGGACAGGAAAGTGCTTGGAATGAAAAGAAAGAAAGAAAACTGTTTAACAAAATGACTGAATTTGTGAGAGAAAATAATGTAAAGAATATAATCTTTTACTCAAGAGATAGAGCAACAAGAAGATTTAAATGGAAAGATGAACTTGATAACCTTATGACAAATTATGATGTAACTATACATTATAGTAACTCAAATGAAAAGATAGATAAAAACATTGGTTCAAGTATGAAAATGAATGAGAATATACAAACGGTGTTTAATACATTCTTTTCAGATTTTGTTTCAGAAAAAACTCGTCCTGGTATGTTAAAGAAAGCTCAAACAGGTGTTTATCCTGCAAATGCACCATTGGGATATTTGAATAATAAGGTTGATAGAACTATAGAACTTGATACGGAGAGAGCTCCTTTAATAAAAGAATTATTTGAATATGCTGCAAGCGGGAAATATTCTTTACTGATGTTAGAAGAAGAATTTTATATCAAAGGTTTACGGTCAAGGAACGGAAACAAAATTCATAAAAGCACTATAGCCAAAATGATACATAACACATTTTACTATGGATGTTTTGTTTGGAGTGGACAAATATTTCAAGGCACTCATACCCCGATAGTTTCAAAAGAACTTTGGGACAAAGCTAATAAAAGACTGGCGGATTTTTACAGACCCCGTATAACAAAACACGACTTTGCATTCAAGAAGATTTTGAAATGTGAACATTGTGGTTGTGATATTATGGGAGATAGAAAAGAGAAAAAGAGTAAAAGGGTATATTTCTATTATCGTTGCACCAGAGCAAAAGGTTGTATTTCAAAAGGTGGTATAAGAGAAGAACTTTTAGCCGATAAGTTTGCTAATGTTATTAAAGCGGTTTCTATTCCTAAGGATATGTGCGATATCGTAAATGAAGGTATAAGGATATTATCTGACGAGAAAGAAAAATTAGAAAAGACAAAAAAGGATGTTTTAACACGGGAAAAGGTTCAAGCTGAAAAGGATTTGAAGAAGTTATATGAACGAGAATTTGCTGAAGAAGAAATGAATGACACGAAGAAAGAATTTTATAGAAACAAAGAAAAAGAACTCTCACAGACAATAGCAATAGCAACGAAAGAGTTAGAAATTTTCGGTGCGAAAAAAGAAGATATATTAAGTCAAAACGACAATATGATAGAACTTATATACGGATTGGAAGATTTATATAATCAATGCGATTACAAAGAGAAAGGCGAGATTGTTAGACTTGTATTGGATACAGAAAATTCAATATTGACCTTAGATAAAGATTTGAAAGTTAAATACAAAAAACCTTTTGATACATTTGTTGAGATTGGCGAAGATTTGAACACATCAATAGCTATTGATAAAACCGATACCGTTATTGACTTCAAAGATTATGTTAAATACATCTTCGGTAAGTTTAATACTGTTTCGGAATTTAAAAGTAATTTCTATGAGATATTAGGAATAAAAAATAACATCAGCTTAACAACCGATGTTATTCCAAAGGATTTATTGTTCAAAAACTCTATAGATTTTTTTAAGAGTTCTCATCGTACCGTATGGGGTGGATGACGAGATTTGAACCCGCGACCTTCGCTTCCACAGAGCGACGCTCTAACCAGCTGAGCTACATCCACCACTAATTTATAATAACACTACATTAAGTGACGATAAAAATTTAAACTTTGGACTACACTTTCGAAATTTTAAGTCTTATGTATCGGTGCTACGCACACCTACATACACCGCAACTTAAAATTTCTTCAGTTCATCTACAAACTTTAAATTTTTATCTCGTTTGCTACATTTGTAAAACAAACTAAAAGAACAACGATGTGATATCTAAAACTAATTAAGCGTCTCCGACGTGAGTTGAACACGTAACCTACTGCTTAGAAGGCAGTTGCTCTATCCAATTGAGCTACGGAGACACTCCCTAAATTCAAGGCAAATATTATACAAAAAGTTAAAAATATAGTCAAATAATTTTTTTGTTTACATCATAAAAATTTTCCATTTTTAAATAAAATATAGTATAATATCCGAAATTTTATAAGAGGAGACGTTATGAAGAAATTGGTATTTGCAGCAGTGTTATTTTTAATGACGGCAGTGGTTTCAAATGTTTATGCAGTATCTTTGGTAGATCTTTGCAGCACGGCAACAAGCGTCGCTTCCGTAAAGAAAGCAATTTCCGGCGGTGCTGACGTTAACGAAACAAACTCAAACGGTTTGTCCGCACTTATGGCAGCTTGTTCCAATACATCAAGTTCGTCGGTAGGCATAGTCAGTACGCTTCTCAGTTCGGGAGCAAGCACAAGCCTTAAAGATTCTTTAGGAAAAACGGCGTGGGATTACGCAAAAACAAATACAAAATACGGTAAGCAGATAACAGCTCTTTTAGATAAAGCAAAAACAACGGCTGCGTCGGTAAAGAGTTCATTGTCGAGCGGAGCTTCCGCTATTTCAAGCAGTTCGTCGGAAGCAACGACATCAACATCATCGACAACTACAGGTTTAAAAAGTTTATTTAAATAAAATAACAACGAAATAACATGTAATTTAAAAACGGATAAAGAAAATTTTTCTTTATCCGTTTAATATTAATAATTTTATTGTTTTTTTAGAATTTGTTTCAATACAATTGCTTTATAAAAAAGTTTAAATTTGATAAAATCTTGGTATGAATAAATTTAAACTTGTATCGAATTTCAAACCTTCCGGTGAGCAACCGCAGGCAATAGATGCCCTGTATAAAAATATTATCGACGGGAAAAACTTTCAGGTTTTGCTGGGCGTTACGGGTTCAGGCAAAACTTTTGTAATGGCAAACTTAATTGAAAAATTACAAAAGCCTGCACTGATTATTTCTCCCAACAAAATTTTGGCGGCACAGTTGTATTCGGAGTTTAAAGCATTTTTTCCGAATAATGCCGTCGAATATTTTATTTCCTATTACGATTATTACCAACCTGAAGCATACATCCCGGCAACAGATACATACATAGAAAAAGATTCTTCCATTAACGACCACATAGACAGATTAAGGCTGAAAGCTACAACGTCCATACTTGAAAGGAATGATGTTATTGTAGTGGCGTCCGTATCAAGTATTTACAATTTGGGTGCACCGGAAGACTATCAAAATATGTGCGTTAAAATTTCCGTCGGGCAGAAGATAAAAATAGAAACTTTGTTAAAACAGCTCATTGCCGTACATTACGAAAGGAACGAAATAGAATTTTTAAGAGGAAAATTCAGAGTAAAAGGCGATACGGTGGAAATTTTCCCTGCCTATTTGGAGACCGCACTGAAAGTGGAATTTTTCGGAGACGAGATAGACGGCATAAAAGAGTTTGATCCGCTTACCGGGAACATTTTAAACAAAAAAGAAATTTGTTATATTTACCCCGCAAAACATTTTGTTACAAGCGGCGACAAAATGAAATTGGCTCTTGCCAATATCGAGGCAGAGCTGAACGAAAGGGTAGTTATGCTGAAGTCCGAAGGTAAAATGTTGGAAGCACAACGTTTATTGCAAAGAACACGTTATGATATGGAAATGTTGCAGGAAACCGGCTTTTGCAGCGGTGTGGAAAACTATTCACGACATTTATCTCTGCGTCCTGCCGGCTCAAGACCGACAACACTGATAGATTATTTTTTATCAAGCGAAAAAACTTCGGATTTTTTGTTGATTGCCGACGAGTCGCACATAACACTTCCGCAAATAAGAGGAATGTACGAGGGCGACAGGAGCAGAAAACAGACTCTTGTAAATTTCGGTTTTCGTCTGCCGTCGGCACTTGATAACAGACCGCTGAAGTTTGACGAATTTGAAAGTATAATCAAAAAAAGCGTAATGGTTTCGGCAACTCCCGGTCCGTACGAGCTGAAGAAATCCAAAAATAATATTGTTGAACTTGTTATTCGTCCTACCGGGTTGGTAGATCCTGAAATTATTATCCGTCCTATCGACGGGCAAATTCAGGATATGATAAAAGAAATAAAAAAAGTTATTGCCAAAAAACAGAGAGTTCTGATAACCACTTTAACAAAAAGAATGTCGGAAGATTTAACGACATATTTAAAAGAGCAGGGTTTTCTTGTGGAATATATGCATTCGGAAATTGAAGCCTTGAAAAGAATAGAAATTATTAGGGATTTAAGGCTCGGGAAGTTTGATGTTCTGGTCGGTATAAACCTGTTAAGGGAAGGGCTGGACTTGCCGGAAGTTTCTTTGGTAGTAATTCTCGACGCTGACAAAGAAGGTTTTTTACGGTCGGAGCAGACGCTTATACAAACTTGCGGACGAGCTGCAAGAAATGTTGACGGGAAAGTTATTTTCTATGCAGACAAAATTACCGGCTCTATGGAGCGTGCGTTGGCCGAAATGCAAAGAAGAAGAAACAAACAGTTAGAATATAATAAAATACATAAAATAAAACCGAAAACCATCATTAAAGCCATTGCGGATTTGGAAGAGTTTCAGGCGAAGGTTAAAGACGAAAAACTTACCATACTTTCCGAAGATATTAATGAAACTTTTGTAACTAAAAAGAACATCAACGAAATATTGAAATCGCTTGAACGGCAAATGAAAGAAGCTGCCGACAGTTTGGACTTTGAAACTGCGGCACTTTTCCGTGACAGAATTAAAGAAATTAAAGCAATGAGAACCGGCAAAAAACAATAAAATTGGCAAAATGTTTTAAAAATAAAAAGAGTGGGATCGATGCTATGTTTCGATTCCACTCTCGTC
>CALGGE010000057.1 GCA_937916125.1 uncultured Elusimicrobia bacterium
GTTCATTGTACATTGTACATCATACATTGTACATTGCCGTTTTCAACTCTTCAACAACAAAAAGCTTCGCTTTTTGTTCTCAACTTCTTTCAATTAATAAATTTTTTTGCTATAATAAGCCGAGAAGATATCAGAAATGCTTGTGAAATTATCTTTTTAAGCAAATGCTATGGTTAAAACTTATTTTTCGAGTGCCGCTATGTTGCTTCTCGCTCGGCCTTAAATTTTATATCTTTAGATATATTATATCTCAAAAGAGATATAAAGTCAAGTAATATTTTTCAGGGAGATTTTATGAAAATAAGAAAGAAAGGGAATAATTTTTTTTCTGAGCAGTTGAGAAAAGTAATGTTTGAAAAAAATTTAAATCAACAGGAAGTCGCCGATAATATCGGTGTTGCTCAATCCGTTGTCAGTAACTGGCTCAAAGGAGAACGAAATCCTTCTCTTTCTTCAATAAAAAACCTTTCAAAATTTTTTGATGTATCTATGGGATATTTTATCGGTAACATAAAAGATGAAGATACTTTTGTTTTTGAAGATAAAGATACAAAAATAATTAAATTGCTGGAAGAAAATATAAAAATAGGGAAAGAAATTTTAAAAGAAATAAAAACGTTAAAAAATAAGTAACAAAGAAATAGGACATTATTTTAAATAAAAAGTAAAATAGGTATGAGAAAATATCGGCCTATTTTTTTATTTATAAATTTTTTCAAATTTGTTATAATACTAAAATTACAATAATTATAATTTATGTTTACGGGAGTTCATATGAAACTTGGCATCGTCGGATTACCTAATGTAGGCAAATCAACATTATTTAATGCAATAACAAAAGCAGGTGCGGAATGTGCAAACTATCCTTTCTGCACGATAGAACCAAATGTCGGAGTAGTGGCTGTTCCCGATAACAGACTTGATTTCCTTGAAAATCTTTATAAATCAAAAAAGAAAATCCCCGCAATGGTTGAATTTGTCGATATTGCAGGGCTTGTGAAAGGTGCATCAAAAGGTGAAGGTTTGGGAAATCAGTTTTTGGCTCATATCAGAGAAACTTCCGCAATAGTTCATGTGGTGCGTTGTTATGAAAATTCCGATATTACGCACGTTATGGGCGATATTGATCCTATAAGGGACATTGATATTATCGAGACTGAACTTATGCTTGCCGATTTGGAAGCCATAAACAAAAAACTTGAAAAGTTGCAAAGAGACGTTAAATCCCGTGATAAGAAAATTATTGCGGAAAAAGATCTTGCCGATAAAGTAAAAGCTCACCTTGATAAGGGGTTCCCCGTTAGGACTCTTGAAATAGAACCGGAAGAAAAAGAATTGTTAAGAAATTTCTTTTTAATAACGGCAAAGCCCGTTCTGTATGCATGCAATGTTTCCGACGGAGATTTGCCGAATATGGATAACAAATATGTTCAGGCTGTTAAAGAAAGAGCTGCCAAAGAAAATGCACAGGCTATACCTATCTGTGCAAAAATTGAAGCGGAACTTTCCGAACTTTCGGGGGAAGACCAAGCAGCATTTTTGAAAGATTTAGGCCTTGCCGAACCGGGACTTAACAGACTTATTAAAGCAAGTTATAATCTTCTTGGACTTATAACATTTTTAACTGCAGGAGAAGACGAATCAAGAGCTTGGACGATAAAGAAAGGGTTTCTTGCTCCGCAGGCTGCAGGTGTAATACATACCGATTTTGAAAAAGGTTTTATCAGAGCCGAAGTTATGGCGTATGACGATTTGTTTAAGCTCGGTAACGAAAAAGCGGTTAAAGAAGCCGGTCTTTTAAGAAGTGAGGGGAAAGATTATCTTGTCAAAGACGGCGACATTATAGAATTTAAATTCAACGTGTAAAAATTTACAAAGCGATTTTTAGTTTAAAAGATGAAGCGGTGAAAAGCTTTTTAACGAGCGAATAAGTATTATGAATAAATATAATGATATCGGTACTGTCGTAACCATAGGAACTTTCGACGGTGTTCACAAGGGGCACCAAACAATACTGAATACACTTGTTAAGACGGCAAAGAAAGAAAATTTAAAGAGTATCGTTATTTCTTTTGAAAAGCCCGTAAAACAGGTGGCGGGTGTATTGACCACGACTAAAGAGAAATTGAATCTGCTGTCTTCTTTTGCGATAGATGAAATTCTTTTGTTTCCCGTAAATAAAAAAATTATATCAATTACGGCAGAGAAATTTTTTGAAAATATTTTAATAAAAAAATTAAATGCGGCTCATCTTGTTGTAGGCTATGACTGTACATTCGGTAAAGACAGAAAAGGTAATATTGCATGGCTTAAGAAAAATGCAAAAAAGTACGGCGTGGCACTTACCGTCGTAAAACCCGTAAAAATAAATAACAGAATAATTTCTTCTTCTTTAATAAGAGAAAAACTTGAAAAAAATAATATTGCGGTTGTTAACAAAATGTTGCTGAGAGTATTTAGTTTTGAGGGAACACATATTACAGGCAACAGAATCGGCAGAACTTTGGGCTTTCCGACAATAAATATAAAAGTTGACGAAAATAAATTGTTGCCGAGAGGAGTGTTCTCCTGCAGTGTTATTGACAAGAACCTTAATACTTATAAAGGTGTTTTAAATATAGGTACAAGACCTTCCGTTAAATTAAAAAAACATAATCTTTCCGTAGAAATTCACATTCTTAATTTTTCCGGAACATGGCGTTCCAAACAGGTTAAAGTTTATATCAACAAATTTATCCGTCCCGAACAAAAATTCAAAAATATCGAAGAACTTAAAAAAGCAATCGCCGATGACATAAAAAAAGCATAGAGGCGGTTACATAGCATCCCGTCTCTATGCTCATATAATTTCATTATATTGCTATGACCGTTAATTATCTTCTCATTAAATAAATAGCGGTATTTCTCGCACAATACCGTTATTCTTTCGCACTATCTTTCATCATCTCTTTCGGTATCACTCGAACAGCAACCCTTCATTGTAGTTGTCTGCAGCAAGCTGCTGTCTGATATATTCGCCTATCTTTTTGGTATCTTTTCCGACGGTATCAACATAATACCCGCGACACCAAAATTCTTTATTCCTAAAGTTGCGATTCTCGGGTCTCCATCTCTCGTGTATCATTATACTGCTTTTACCTTTTAAGTATCCCATAAAACTGGATACACTGTATTTCGGAGGAATTTTTATCATCATATGTACGTGATCGGGGCATACTTCGGCTTCAAGGATTTGTACTCCTTTCCACTCGCATAATCTTCTCAGTATCGCACCTATTTCACGTTTCTTTTCGTTGTACATTTCTTTTTTCTTATACTTCACTCCGAAAACCACATGGTATTTGCAGTTCCATTTTGTATGTGCTATGCTGTCTGTATTATCTGTCTCGTTGGTCATAATGCCTATCGGCCTCCTTATAAAATAACAGACTTATAGTCACAAGTCACAGCATTTTTTTGTGTGATTCAAAGAACAGGCAGAATCGGTATAAAACCGCACATTCGGCATTTGTCGTTTCCGCCTCCCGACTTTAAAATTTTTAAAACTTGTTTTACGTCACCTGCTCGTGGAAATTTATTTTTCCACAAATCCTTCCTTTCAATAAGTGAGTTCATAGCACACTCCTTTTTTGATTATTTTGCGGATTATCTTACGGTTCTAAAAAAATCTTTATAACTTTGCCCTTTCTCGCATAAGGGCTGGTGGATAAGTTTGTAAGATTAAATTTTTATAACTTATTAAGATTTCCGCATTTTTTTTAAAGAAGTTTGGCTAAGATAATACGCCTATTTTTAAATAAAACGCAAAAAAAACAACATCACGGGACCAACAACGAACTCCGGATGCTATTTCTTCCGAAAAAAATAAAGACGAGTTATCATAGCACTAACTTCTTTATTTTAAAGTTTTTGTTTTTCTCGCAAATATAATTATATTTTATTGAAGCTTAAAAGTCAACATAAAAAATCGCCTTGCGATTTATCTCGCCGTTGCCGTTTGCCGTTAAACTCTTCAACTATTCAACCAAATTTGCTCCGCAAATTTTTCTCTTGACAAAAAAATAAAACTGTGTTATAATTAGCACTTGTAATATTTAAGTGCTAATAAACTTAGAGTGCTAAAATTGAAGAACGGAGGATTAGAAGAATAGAAGATTGGATGAAAAAAATAAAACTTTTCAACCTTTCAACTATTCAACTTTTCAACTAAAATGAGACAAATATCTAAAAGTCTTTTACAGGAAAGGAAAGCCAGAGTTTTATATGCCGTTATCCATGAGTATATAAAAACCGGCAAACCGGTAGGCTCAAGCGTGTTGGAACAAAAATATAAATTTAATTTGTCTCCGGCAACATTAAGAAACTTAATGGCAGAGCTTGAAAGAGACGGCTTTTTAACTCATCCTCATACATCTGCCGGAAGAATTCCTACTGATGCAGGATACAAAGCTTATGTTAATTCTTTGGTTGAACTTCAAAGGCTTGCGGTTGAAGAAGAAGAGAAAATAAAACGCGAATATGAGAAAAAAACAAAAGAAATAGAAAGTCTTTTAGCTCAGACTTCAAAAATATTGTCCGGTCTTTCAAATTATACGGGGTTTATTACATCGCCTAAAGCAGCAGCTAATGAAATTAGAAATATTGAACTTATGCAGGTGTCAAAAACACAGGTGCTTGTTATTCTTCTTACAAAGACCGGTGTAGTAAAACATAAGATGATTAATTTAAGTGTTGACAGCGACGATCTTTATGAATTAAAAAAATTTTTAAATTCCAAGTTGAGAGGGCTTTCTTTAGAGGAAGCGTCCAGAAGAATAATTATTGAAGTGGAAAAATATCAGAATAAACAGAAAGACATAGTTTCTCTTGCAGAACAGATAAGCAGTGTTATAGAGAGTATTCACGAAGATATTTATTTGGATGGGACATCAAATGTTTTGGCTGTTCCCGATTTTACGGATTTTGAATCGGCAAGAAGTTTGATGAAATTAAACGAAGATAAGGACAGACTTATAGAAATAATAGGTAAAGATTTTAACGAACAGAAAGTAAAAGTAAAAATAGGCGGGGAAGAAGAACTGGCGGAAATGAAAAATTTAAGCGTAGTAACAACATCTTATTCTTACGGCGATAAAATGGTAGGAGTGCTTGGAATAATAGGTCCTAAAAGAATGGACTACGACAAAATGATGGCATTGGTAAATTCTGTTTCAAGTATAGTTAACGGATTTTTATTAAAAATGGGAGATGAAGAAGATGACGAGTAAAGAAAAACAAGAAGAAAAAATAGAAAAAAAAGCCGAAAAATTGGCTGAAGAAAAAATTGAAGAAGCTAAAGAAAACTTTGAAAAAACCGAACAGAAAGTTGAGGATGTTGCCCGCGAGGAAAAACTTTCAGAACTTGAAATTTTGAAACAGTCTTTGGAAGAAAAAAAGAAAGAAGCGGAAGAATATAAAGCAGAATATATGAGAAGCGTTGCCGAATACCAAACGCTTAGAAACAGAGTTGAAAAAGAAAAAGGCGAATATATAAATTTCGGCAAAGCAAAAATTATCGAGAGAAATATAGGTATATATGATGTTTTCGAGCAGGCCATGATAAGCGTGCGTGCCGGACAGGATTTAAAAAGTATTAAAATCGGTCTTGAGATGATATACGGCGAGTTTGGTAAAATATTAAAAGAAGAAGGCGTTGAAAAGATAGAATGTTTGAACAAAAAATTTGATCCTAATGTTTGTGAAGCTTTGGATCAGGTTGAGACGGATGAAGTTGAAGAGGGAACGGTTTTGGCAGTTTATCAGAACGGTTACAAAATGCACGGAAAACTTATGAGACCGGCAAGAGTTAAGGTAGCTAAAAAGAAGCCTGCAGAGCAGCCTTCTTTGGAAGAATAGAGGATTAGAAGAATAGAAGATTAGAGGGAAAACGGAAAAACTAAATAATAATAAAATTTGCAAAGCAAATTTTACAATTTAACTTCCAATCCTCCACTCATCAAATCTTCCAATCTTCGGTTATTTGGCTTAAAAAAAGTAGTAATAAAAGAAGTTATGTAAGTTAATAATAAAAGTAAAGTAGTAAAAAAATAAAAGAAACGGGAGGACAAGACAATGTCTAAGATTATCGGAATCGACTTAGGAACTTCGAATTCGGCAGCAGCAGTAATGGAAGGCGGTAAAGTAACTCTTATCCCTTCTGCGGAAGGAACAACATTGGGAGGTAAAGCATTTCCTTCTTATGTAGCATTTACAAAAGACGGTCAGTTATTGGTTGGAGAACCTGCAAGAAGACAGGCGGTAACAAATCCGGAAGGAACAGTTTCCGCATTTAAGAGAAAAATGGGAGAAGACTACAAATACAAAATTAACGGTAAAGAGTTTACTCCTCAGCAGTTGTCGGGTTTTATTTTACAGAAGATTAAAAAAGATGCGGAAGCATATTTGGGAACAACCGTCGAAAAAGCGGTTATTACCGTTCCGGCATATTTTAACGATCATCAGAGACAGGCAACAAAAGATGCAGGTGCAATTGCAGGTTTGGAAGTAGTCAGACTTGTTAACGAACCTACGGCAGCTTCGCTTGCTTACGGTATTGATAAAGTCGGCAAAGAACAGAAAATTCTTGTATTCGATCTCGGCGGCGGAACTCTTGATTGTACGATAATGGAAATGGGTTCAGAGGGAACTTTTGAAGTATTGTCAACATCGGGCGATACGCAGCTCGGCGGAACAGATATGGATAAAGCTCTTATCGATTATATTGCCGAAACTTTTAAAAAAGAAAACGGTATAGATTTAAGAAACGATAAAATGGCTGTTCAGAGATTGCAGGAAGCAGCGGAAAAAGCAAAAATAGAGCTTTCTAACATTCTTGAAACGGATATCAATTTGCCTTTCATAACTGCAGATGCAACAGGTCCTAAACATTTAACTATGAAACTTACGAGAGCAACTCTTGAAAATCTCGTTGATCCTATTGTTCAGAGATGTAAAACGTCCATCGATCAGGCTATCAACGATGCAAAATTGACTTCAAAAGATTTGACGAAAGTTATTCTCGTCGGCGGACCTACCAGAATGCCTATCGTTCAGAAATTTGTTGAAGATTATGTCGGCAAAATTGTTGAAAGAGGCATTGACCCGATGGAATGCGTTTCCAACGGAGCAGCAGTTCAGGCTGCCGTTTTAACGGGTGATGTAAAAGATATTCTTTTGCTTGATGTTACTCCTTTAACGTTAGGTCTTGAAACTTTAGGAAATGTCAGAACACCTATCATTGATAGAAATACTACAATTCCTGTTAAGAAATCTCAGGTTTTCTCGACGGCACAAGATAATCAGCCGGGAGTAGAAATACATGTTTTGCAGGGTGAAAGACCTATGGCAAAAGATAATGTTTCTTTGGGAAGATTTATGCTCGACGGAATTCCGCCTGCACCCAGAGGAGTTCCTCAAATTGAAGTTACATTTGATATTGATGCCAGCGGTATCTTGCACGTATCCGCAAAAGATTTAGGAACGGGCAAAGAGCAGTCTATCAAGATTACTTCTTCAACGAAACTTTCTAAAGATGATATAGACAAATATGTTAAAGAAGCCGAACAATATGCTGCAGACGATAAGAAGAAAAAAGAAGAAATTGAAGCCAAAAACGAAGCCGACAATTTGGTTTATGCAACAGAAAAGAGTTTGAAAGAACACGGCGATAAAATTTCTCAGGACGAAAGATTGAAAATTGAACAGGCTATCAATGAAACTAAAGAAGCCATAAAAGGCGGCGATATTGCTAAAATAAAAGATGCAAAAGAAAAGCTTTCAACAGCTTCTCATAAATTGGCTGAAGAAGTTTACAAAGCCGCACAACAACAGCAACAGGCTAATGCACAAGGTGCAGCAGGTGCTAATGCCGGACAGGCACAACAGGAAGCACCGAAAGGTGATGATAATGTTGTGGATGCTGAAGTGGTGGATGACAAAAAGTAAAAATTTTATTTTTACTTTTTGTGAGGTATAGATGTATGGAAACCGCTAACAGCATAAAGAAAGTATGTCATTTCGAATTTTGCGAAGCAAAATGAGAAATCTCGTCGTTTTGAAGAATAAGAATAAAACTATCAACAGGCATTTTGCCTGTTGATAGTTTCCGAATTTAAGTATTAGGAGCTTTATTTAATGAGTGATAGTTGGCAAATAGCACAATCAATAGGAACATGTTTAGGTGCATTTGCAACATTTATGGCAAGTGTAGTTTCTTTATACATAGCTTTTTGGAGTAATAGAGAAAAATTCAAAGGTAATATTGAAATAGATTTCTATACAAAAGATACACCTGAAATTTTATCTGATAAAAATGCTAATACTATTACACCAACAAACTGTATAGCTAAAATATTTTTCAATATTAACAATATAAGAAATACAAATTCTACCATTCTTTTTAATGAGCTTTTTTTATCAAAAACAGAAATTTTTCTTAATTTACCCAATATAAAAATTATTAATAGGCAAAAAATTTTTACGAGTTTAATATCTATTGATTTAAATATCTTTGATTTGATAGAAAGCAAAATTGGATATTTATATACAGAAAGAGGAACAAAAATAAAATTACCTATTAAAATTAAATTTAATAATTTTAAAGCTTTGATAGAAAACAAACTTGAAACATTAGGAAAAGAACTTGAAGATTATGAAAATTATAAGCCTTTAAAAAATAATGATGCAGTTTCTCTTGTTAAAATAAATGAATGTATATATACATATAATTTTTTGTATACTATTCTAAAATATAAAAAACCTTTTGATGTCATAAAATATGCAAGAATATTTTCTTATTCAAAAATACCTTCAAATAATAAAGAGATTTTAGAAACATATAATAAAATAAAAAATTTTAAAGAATATATAGAAGGGAGAAGTATATGATACAAATTCCAAAAGATGGTTATTGGCATTGTAAAATTATGATAGATAAAAATACTTTCCCAATATACTTATATGATAAATCTTTTTATTATTTAAATGAGAATATAGTTAAATTCTATAGACAAAATAAAGAATTTGTTATAGATGGGCATAGAATAGAAAATAGAGAAAAAATAAAATATATCAAAATAGTTCATAGTGATCAAAAATATATTACTTATGGTATTGAAAAAAAATATTATTTTGATTTTCCTTTAGTTTTTGAAAATGGGAAGGATTTTACTAATGATTTACTACATTCTGAAGAATATGATGTTTTTTTTAAAGAAATAAATAAAAGTAATGATAATAGTAGTAATACAAATACTATAAATATAAACAATATAAATCAACAGCAACAAATGCAATCACAATCCCAACAAATTAGTATTGAAAAGATTATTGAACTTCAAGATACTTTTGCAGAATTAAGAAAAGAGTTAAAAACTAACAAAAACATAGATTGTGAAGAAATGAAAGAAACACAAGATGCTTTAGATGAATTATCACAAAATTCGCCAACTGAACAAAAAAATAAAGCATTTACAAAATTAAGAAGATTTATAAATACTGTTAGCTCTGTTATTGATAAAACATCAAAAGCATTTGAATTGTTTGAAAAACTGAAAAAAATTTATAATTACATAGCACCTGTTATTGGTTTAATGCTAATATAAATATTTAAAATTGAGGTTAATATGAACCAACAAATTAAAAATTTAATTAATCAAGCTGTTATTAAAATTATTGAAAATTCTTCAAGTGCAAACAAAATAAATCATTTGAAGAAAAAACATAATGTTAAAATTCATTTTATACCTAAAAGATATAGGATTTTCGGCGGAATTTTACAGAGCATGAACATTCAATTTGGAAATTTTGTTGAGCAACTAATGAATTTATTAATACAAAATGATGAAAAATATGAAATAATTAAAGATTATAGCGGTAAGAAAAGTAATAAATTTGAATTGTCTTCAACAAATGAAACTCTAATTGATAAATATATTACTCGTTGTCAAACCGAAAATATAAAAATTGAAACAGAATTTCCTAAGTTACTAAATAAAATAGTTTCTGATGTTGATACTAAAAACAGTAAATTTAATCATGATATAGATTTATTGTTTAAAGATAAGCAAACAGGAATTATTTACTATTTAGAATGTAAATATAATGATGATGTTAGTACAAAAGAATTTGTTAGTATAAATAAAGATTTTATAAAGACTTATGCTTGTTTGGCAAAGGAATTAAAAATAACCAATAAAAATAAATTTATTCCGATATTGTTTTATTTTGTAAATGAGAAAACTCAAGGAAATATTTATGTTCCTGAAGAAACAAACATTTTTAGAGGGAAAAAATATTTTGAAGAATTTTTGGATATTAAACATGAAAATATGGAATATTTTTTAGCAAATCCTTTAAAAGACAAACAAATATTGAAAACATATAATGAAAATAGGGTGATTATATGACAAAAGTTGAAGCAATAGAACAACTTATAAAAGAAAACGGTGGATGTGTATCATTAAAAACGATTTATGATAAAATTGAAAAATTTTATCATGATGCAAAAAAATCGAACGAATGGGAAGCCGGTCTTAGGGGAGTTTTATATAGAGAATTAAAAAATCCTAACAGTAGATTTAAAAAGATTGGTACAAGTCTTTATGCTTTATCCGATTATAAAGAAGAAAGTAAACCCGAACAAAAAGAAACTGTTAGAATGCATAGTTATATTGAAGGAATTTGTGTTGAATTAGGGAATGAAAAAAAGTTTGCTACATATACAGCTGACCCGTCAGGCAAATTTCGTGATAATGTTTTTTTAAAAGATGTTGTTTCTATGCAAAACTTACCTAATTTCACTTACAATGATATTTTGCAATATGTAAAGCGAATAGATGTTTTATGGTTCAATAATTCTAAGTATGCATTTCCACAATATGCATTTGAAGTTGTTGATAGTATAAATACTTTAAATGGAGCATTAAATCGTTGTTTCCAATTACAAAATTTTAGAACACAATTTTTTATTGTTGCTCCTGAAAATCATAAACAAAAATTTTTACAGACACTTGATTTGCAAATTTATGAAAATTGTAAAGATAGATTTACTTTTATAAATTACGACAAAATTATAGAGACTTATGATATTTTGGTTGGTGGCTCTAAAAAAATTGATTGGTTAAAACAATAAATTTAAAAATAAATAACAAAGGGAGATAAAATGAAATTAGATTTAACTTCTTTTAAAAAAGCAATAACAAGTTTAAAACTTTCTATTGATGAATATGCTAAAGATGTAGATAATTTATTTGTCAGAGATTCAGTTATACAGAGATACGAATATACTTACAGCTTAGCTGTTAAAATGATAAAAAGATATTTAGAGGTTAATGGTGAATTAGTGGAGCAGATGTCTTTTAATGAACTTATTAGAACCGGTAATGAAAAAGGTTTACTTTTGAATAACTTAGAAGAGTGGAATGATTATAGATTAAAAAGAAATATTACCAGTCATACTTATAATGAAGAAAGAGCAGAAGAGATTATTTCAATAGTTAATAAATTTTATGATGATGTAGATTTTTTATACAATAAGCTTGAGAAAAAAAACAATGATTAATTTAGAAGAAAAATATTTGAATATGGTAAAAGAAATATTGTCTAAAAATTTGAAAGATACAAACATAAAAGTGTATGCTTTCGGTTCAAGAACAAAAGACAGATGCAGACAATATTCAGATTTGGATTTAGCTTTAGAATTAAAAAATACAAAAATAGATTATAAAGTAATATCAAATTTGAAATACGATTTTGAAGAAAGTATGCTTCCTATAAAAGTAGATGTTTTGGATTTAAACGATATTTCTGAAAGTTTTAAAATTTGTATAGAAAAAGACTTAATAGAACTTGTTTACTGATAAAATATTAAATTTTTGCAATAAACTATCAGCTGTTCAACTGAAAAATTGCAAAGCAATTTTTGCTCAGCTTATCAGCTACAAAAGAGGAATATATGAAAAAAGATTTTTATGAAGTGCTTGGGGTGCAGAAAGGTGCATCCGAAGAAGAAATAAAAAAAGCTTACAGGCATTTGGCCATAAAATATCATCCCGACAGAAACCCGGGAAATAAAGAAGCCGAAGAAAAGTTTAAAGAAATAAACGAGGCTTACGACGTCTTGTCCAATCCTCAGAAAAAGCAGCAGTATGATGCTTTCGGTCATGAGGGAATGAACGGTATGGGCGGCGGAGCAGGCGGTTTTGGGAATATGGGTGATATGGGAGACATTTTCGGAGATATCTTCGGAGATATCTTCGGCGGAGGAAGAGCGGGCAGGTCTTCTCAAAGCGGTCGCAGACAATACAAAAAAGGTGCTGATTTAAGATATGATTTGGATGTCTCAATGCTTGACGCCATGACGGGTAAAGAAGTTTCGATTGATGTTACAAGACGAGATACCTGTTCCACTTGTCACGGAACCGGAGCTAAAGCGGGAACTTCCGCAAAAACTTGTCCGTCGTGCAGAGGTACCGGACAGGTTAGGGTAAGTCAGGGCTTTTTCTCTTTTGCACAAACGTGTCCAAAATGTCACGGTGAAGGTCGGATTATAGAAAATCCTTGTCCTACCTGTCGAGCAACGGGAACGGTAAGAACAAACAAAACAATAAAAGTCAGAATTCCTCAAGGTGTTAATGACGGTAGTACATTGAGAGTGTCAGGAGCAGGTGATGCCGGTCCTCAAGGAGCTCAACCGGGTGATTTATATGTGGTTATTCATTTGAAAAAACAGGCAGGCTTCACGAGAGAGGGCGACGATTTACATACGGAGATAAAACTTACTTTCGCTCAGGCTGCGTTAGGTATAGAATACGATGTTCCGGTCTTGGACGGACATGTAAAAGTAAAAATTGCTCCGGGAACACAGCCGGGAACGATTTTACGTATAAGGGAACAGGGGTTTCCTATGCTCGGCAGAAGAATGAGAGGAGATTTGTATGTTAAGGTAAATGTCAATGTTCCCAAATCTTTAAACTCCGAGCAGAAAAAGGCACTTTTTGAGTTTGCCAAGACTATGGGTGAAATACAGAACGATGC
>CALGGE010000058.1 GCA_937916125.1 uncultured Elusimicrobia bacterium
CCCTACACGACGCTCTTCCGATCTCTGATGAAACGGATAATCATGCGCGGAGGCTATGACGAAGACGATGTACTGAACAAGCTTGACGTTTTTCTGGCCGCAGACCGCATCACGGTAGAACAGTATCAGGAACTTGTTGCACTCGTGAACGGAGGTAACGAATAATGAATAATTCCCCTTTGGAATTTCTTGCGAAGAAATATGAAAACGTCGTCAAGTATGACAGCGCCGGAGAGGTCTCCGGGATCTTCGTAAAATTCCCAAAAATGAAAAGCTCGGATCTCGTGGCCGGTCTTCCGACACATACGCACCCGGCATTTATCATTAACGGCGTGGAAAAGGACTATATTCTGCTTGGAAAATATAAGGGCGGAGATAACGGCGTGTCAGGTGGCGCGATTCTTTCCCTGCCGAACATCAATCCGATAAGATCACTCGGCGCAGATCAGTGCCTGTCCAGGATGAAACTTGCCGGGAGCGATATTACTGGAATGACTGTTGCGGATTACGGATTTATCAAACTGCTTGCACAGAAAAACGGAAAAACGGACATTGCAATTTCCGAGTTTGAAAGAGCACTTGCTTACGACGAGAATGCTACAACGGTATATAAAGATCTTGCTCTTGTATATTTGCAAAACGGCGACACGAAAAAAGCCTTAGCAAACACCAAGGAGTTGCAAAAAAAAGAATTTGACAACGTCGATACACAGATGTTTGCCGGTTCTTTATTTCTCTCGCTGAATGACACCGAAGGTGCAAGAAAATGTTGGGAACGGGCATTGGAAATCGATCCCTCAAATGAAGTTGCTACCGTGTATCTGGCCGCATATTATTCTTCCGACAACAAATTGGAAGAATCGGTTAAATATTGGACAAAATATTTGGAACAACAGCCGGAATCTTCCGAAGGATATTTTCAGTTAGGACTTGCTCAGGAGAGAATGGGGCTGTTGGATAAAGCACTGAATTCTTATAAAAAAGTAACAAAATTAAAACCTGAAGCACAGGAAGCCTATCTTGCAAGGGCAAGAGTTTACGAAAACAAAAAAGAGTTCAAACTTGCAATAGACGAATATAAAGAATACGCAAAACTTTTTACCGGTAACCCCGCAATATTGATATATTTGGGAAAATGTTATTATGAAGAAAAAAATTATGAACAGGCAGAAGAAATATTATTAAGAGCAAAAGAGTACGTACCGAATAATATTACGCTTAATTATCTTTTAGGAATAGTTTATGAGAAACAATTAAAGCTCGACGACGCAATAGACACTTTTGAATTTATTGTCAAACACGAACCGACTGCGGCAAACTACACAAGACTGGGATATTTCTATTCATTAAAACGTGATTACAAAACTGCCGAAAAGAGATTTAACAAAGCTTTAAACATCGAACCTTTAAATTCGGAAATTTTGTATCTTGCCGCTCTTAACTGTTTGGACTATGAAAAATACGACGAAGCAAGAAAAAAACTGGAAAAATCAATTTATTTAAAACCTGATTTCAACGAAGGAAAATTCTTTTTGGCCGTAACATACGATAAGACAAATCATTTTGATAAAGCGGAAGAGTTGATAAAAGAAATTTTGGAAGCAGAACCCGACAACGCAAGAGCATTGAACTATTTGGGATACAGTTACGTTAATAAAAATATTAATTTGGATGTTGCCGAGCAGTTGCTTGAAAAACTAATAAAAACAGGAACGGAAGAACCTGCATACCTCGATTCTTTCGCATGGCTTTATTACAAAAAACAAAATTATGAATTGGCGGAAACATATATACTAAAAGCGGTAAACAATCAAAACTCCGTTTTCGATAAAGATTTATATGAACACCTCGGCGATATAAGCATTGAAACGGACAAAATTCAACAGGCATATTTTGCTTATTCGGTAGCGTACGATTTAGGTTCGGTAACGGCAAAAAAGAAAATGAATTTATTAAAAAATAAAATTCCAAAAAATGATATTGCCAAAATTATCGCAAGAAGAGCCGTTTTTAATTATACAAGGATATCGACGTTAAAAGCCGGATACAAACTGAAATTACATTATGCCGGCGGAGAAACTTCTTCTTTCATGTCTGCACTTTATGTAAAAAACGCAGGGGTGAAATTTGATATAGCTCCCAAGTTTTCGTTCCCGGGATTTTCCGTAATTTTTAAAGACGACGAAACGGAGTTTTCCCCCAACGCCGTAAGAGAATCTTTAAATTCGGAAATTATATTGATGTTTGATTTTGCGAATATTGTGTTATCAAAAGAGTTTGTTAACATTTTAATTGACGCAAAAACTTCTTTTAAGGGAAAAAACATAATTTACGAAAACGATAATATTACCGTTAAAATAAATTCAAAAACCGGGCAGTTTAAAAATTTTTTAAAGAAAGATTTGTTTAATCTGGAAATAAATTCTTATAAGAATTTTAATAAAGTATCAAAAATTCCGGATAAGATGATTTTCAAAATGAAAAAAAATAAATTTAAAGCCGCAATACAAAATACAAAATTGACAATTCCCGAAATTAACGAAGTAAAAAATTTTATCGAGGATATAAAGTGATAATACAAGCTCCCGCAAAAATTAATTTATTTTTGGAAATAATCAACAAACGCCCCGACGGATATCATAACCTTGAATCCGTTATGCATACGGTGTCGCTTTTTGACACGTTGGAATTTACGGAAATAAAAGAAAACAAAATAGAACTTATATGCGTAAATGCCGATTTGCCTGCGAACAGGAATAATCTTGTTTACAGAGCAGCGGAAAAATTTAAAGAGAAGTACAATATAACCGCAGGCATAAAAATAAAACTCACAAAAAATATTCCCATGGGGGCAGGGCTCGGCGGAGGTTCTTCAGACGCGGCTGCCGTATTAAACGCATTAAACACCATGTGGAATGTAAACGACAGCCTTGAGAATCTGGAACATTTGGCATCAAAGCTCGGAGCGGACGTTCCTTTCTTTCTTACGGGAGGAACAGCAAAAATATCGGGGATAGGCGATATAGTAGAAAAGTTAAGGTCGGACAGAGAATATAAATTTGTTTTGGTTAAACCGAATTTCGGAGTTTCTACGGCTTACGCTTACTCAAAGGTAAAATTTCCATTGACAAATGTTCGTAAATTTGATAAAATAACAGAATGTTTTGAACAAAATTTGCTTAATTATGAGAATGCAAAAGATCTTTTTTTTAACAGATTTGAAGAATTTGTTTTCGGAGAATATCCGGAAATAAAACAAATAAAAAATACTCTTGAGAGTATAGGATGCATTAGTTTGATGTCAGGTTCAGGAGCAACTGTGTTTGGGCTACTTCAGGGTCAAGAGAATTTGAATAATGTTGCAAAAGTTTTAGCAAAGCATAATTGGAATGTTTGGTTTGTTAATTCTTTCAAAAATTGCAACTAAAGTTAATTGTTTGAGGTTATTATGAAAATCACTGAAGTTAGAATTTTCCCCAAAACAGAGGAAAAACTGAAGGCTTATGCCGAAATTACTTTTGATAATGTTTTTGTTGTTCACAACCTGAGAATTATCAGCGGAGAAAAAGGTTTGATGGTGTGCATGCCGTCAAGAAAAAAGAAATACGGCACTTTTAAAGATATCGCTCATCCTATAACCAATGAGTTCAGAGCCGAAATGGAAAAAATCGTTATGGACGCTTATTACAAGAAACTTGAAGAAGTTAAAGCGTCGGGCGAAGTAACAGATTCCGGTGATGTTTCCGAAATTTCGGAACAGGAATAAGCTGTTCTTCATATTTTAATAATTTTAATAATAAAATATATAATATATGTATTATTATACATTTTATACAATTCCGAGATAGTGTAATGGTAGCACAAGGGAATTTGGATCCCTTCGTCTAGGTTCGAATCCTGGTCTCGGAGTTTTTTTATTGCAAAAACAAATTTTTCTCTTGGCGATTTTTGTTAAATGTGGTATAATATAACGGCAGGTGGAAATTTACGAAGCAAATTTGAGGCTTGGAAACAATAAAGAAGTAATAAAAATATAACAGGGAGGCGGCATGGCAAAGCAGATTGAGCCTGTAAAAATTGCAGTAATCGGTGGCAGCGGAATCAGTGATATAAGCGGTTTTGACAATGTAACGGAAGTAAATATCGACACACCTTTCGGTAAACCCTCATCGGCAATAACGGTAGGTACTATCGATAACGTCAGAGTAGCATTCCTCCAAAGACACGGTAAAGGACACACAATTTTACCTTCAGAAATAAATAACAGAGCCAATATCTATGCATTAAAATCTTTAGGCACGGAACAAATAATTTCTTTAACCGCGGTAGGTTCTTTACAGCAAAACATAAAACCTAAAGATTTTGTCATTCCGGAACAGGTATTTGATAAGACAAAAAATAGAGTCAGTACATTTTTCGGAAACGGAATCGTGGCACATATAAGTTTTGCAGATCCTTTCTGTAATGATTTAAGGGATATAATTCACAAATGCGTAACGGAGCTGGCAATACAACATCATTTCAGCGATACGACTTATCTTTGCATTGAAGGACCTCAATTTTCAACAAGAGCAGAATCAAAGATACATCAGAAAAACGGATTTTCCGTAGTAGGAATGACCGTAGCACCGGAAGCAAAACTTGCAAGAGAAGCCGAAATCTGTTATGCGAATATCGCTCTTGTTACCGACTACGACGTACAAAAACACGGAGAAGAAGTTGCCGTAGAAAAAGTTATAGAAGTAATGAATACGATTTCAATAGCCTGTAAAAAACTTATAAAAATATTAATACCGAGAATTGCCGCAAGAGACGTAAAATGTCAGTGCAGACATGCACTTAAAAACGCCGTGCAGACCTCAAAAGAAGAGATAACAAAAGCTCCGGCATATAAAGACTTAAGTTTACTGCTAAAAAAATATTATGAATAAAAAGGAACAATACAAAAAATTATTGGAATTTGCCGAAGACGCATCAAAAAATTCTTACAGCCCCTACTCTAAATTCAAAGTAGGGGCAGCGGTTCTGTGTGAAGACAACAAAGTTTTCTGCGGAACAAACGTGGAGAATGCATCTTACGGGTTGAGCATCTGTGCGGAACGCTCCGCCGTTTTTACCGCCGTAAGCAACGGATGTAAAAAAATTAAAGCTATTGCTATTTATAATAAAAACGGAGACATTTCCCCATGCGGGGCATGCAGACAAGTTATTATGGAATTTGCAAAAGATGCCACGATAATTTATAACACCAAAAAAAACGGCATAAAAATAATAAAAGCATCTAAACTTTTACCGAATTCATTTAAAATGGATTAACTTCAATGAAAATAAAAATTTTCATAATTTGTGCCTTTTTATTATTTATATTTTTTATCCCCTCTAACGGAATAATTGCAACGGTTTCCGCTCTGTTGGGCGGTGCCGCATTGTTATTGTGCGGTATGTTTAAAATAAACTATGCTTTCCAAAAAATTGCCGGTCAAAATATAAGGCTAATCCTGTCAAAATTTACAAGCACAAGATTAAAAGGATTTTTTACCGGATTGATTGTTACCGGAATAAACCAGTCCAGTACCGCGACGTTATTATTGCAAATAACGTTAACAAGTGCGGGAGTAATGACGTTTTTCCAAGCTATGGCCGTTACTGTAGGTGCATCGGTAGGCTCTACTGTTACGGGACAGCTTGTTGCATTTAAACTGGTAGATTATGCCTTAATCATAACGGCTGTCGGCTATTTCACGTCTTTCTTTTCAAAAAACAGAAAATTGACGGAATTCGGCGAAGCCATTTTCGGGTTCGGTCTTTTGTTTTTCGGAATGAAACTTATGTCGGATGCAATACTTCCCATAACGTTTAACAATGATATTCTAAATGCCGTAGCGAATTTAAAATCTCCTTTTATTCTGTTGATTATAGGAATGCTGTGTACGGCATTTACACACAGCAGCGGTGCAACCGTCGGTATAACGATAGTACTTGCTTCCTCCGGAATATTATCGTTATTACAGGGTATATGCATATGTCTTGGAGCTCAGGTCGGAACATGTTCCACCGGACTTATTGCATCCATAACTCAACCGCGTAGCGGAAAAAGAGTAATGTTGTGGCATTTAAGTTATCAAATATTGGGAGTTCTTCTCGTATTTCCTTTTATATCGTTAATAAAATGCGGAGATGTAACATCTTGGGAATATTTCGTTAAATTTTTTACGGAAAAATTTATTTGTTCGACGGATATTGCAAGACAAATTGCAATGTCTCACACACTTGTTACTCTGTTTACCGCATTTATTATTTTGCCTTTAATTCCTGTTTTACACGGACTTTTCTTTTTGATTTATCCGAGTTCGGCAACAGAGAAAACTTTCGGCACGGTATTTATCGACCACAATTTAATAAACAAGCCGAAAAAAGCGTTAGCTCTTTCAAAAAAAGAAACGGAACGATTGGCTGAAATCGTTTCCGACATAATGAAAGATTCCATAAACGCATTAAAAACAAGACATCAAATAGTTATCGATAAGATAAAATACAAATGTCTTCAGATATCAAACCTTGTGGAAGAAATTATACCGTATATTACAAAAGTAGGACAAAACAGATTGACGGAAGAAGAATCAAACTTCGAAACAGTTCTTCTTTATATTGTTGCCGATTTTGAAAGGATTTCGGATATTATAGAAAGAAACATAATTTATATCGCTCAAGAGAAAAAAAACAGATATTTAAGATTTTCCGACGAGGGATTGAAAGATTTGAAATACTTACACAACGTTGTTTATACGAATTGTTCAAAATTGGTTGACGCTTTTGTGGAAAAAGATATAGCCGCTGCAAAAGAAGTGAGCGAAGATATCGTTAAATCAAATTCTTTAATGCACGAGCTGAAAACAAAACATATTTCCCGATTGCACGCAGGTCTGCAGGAATCTATAGAAACTTCCAGTCTGCACATGGACGTAATTGATCAATATATGAAAATAAACGAAACTTTACGGGATATTGCAATAAATATAACGGATTTATAACAAAAAAAATCTCTCTTTGCTTTTAACAAAGAGAGATTTTATATGAGTATTCAAACTGAACAATATTAACTTTATTTTCTCTCGATAACCAGCCTAATGCCAGATATAACATCGTGTTGGACAACCCTAACTGAGCTTTTATTTTAATAGGAGTCAGTTCACCCTGTTCGTTTAGCAAATGCCAAATCTGCCCTGCAACATAACCTATTCTATCTTTCATTTTTAGCACCCGAAATTATAATTTTTCTACACTGAACAAATCCTGCTGACTGTTAACCGGCTGTCCGTTTTCAACGAGAATTTTCACAATTTTTACTTTCTCGGTCGCTTTAATCTCATTCATAACTTTCATTGCTTCTATTATACATAACGTCTTGCCGCTGTCAACCACATCACCCTCGTTAACAAACATAGGAGATGTCGGAGACGGAGATCTGTAAAATACTCCCGTTATGGGAGATTTTATGGTTTCGCCGGCAACGGCAGGTTCACTCTCATTTACTTCAACCTCGCTTTCCGCAACGGAAGAACTTCTTGCGGAAGAGGGCAAAACTTTTTCCGTGCAAGGCTTGGAATAATTTTTTCTCTTGATATGAAGCTTAATGTCGGGAGATTTTATGTTGATTTCTTCAACTTTTTCTTCCTGCATAATTTCATATAAAGATTTTACTTTTTCTTCCAAATTATTTTCTTTAGGACACATACCCATACCCTTAAATTACATAATTTTTATAAGATTAATTCTTCCTTGTCTGTCAATTTCGGAAACTCTTACAACTATTTCTTCACCTACGGAGACAACATCTTCAACTTTCTTAACGTGTTTTTTTGAAAGTTTTGAAATATGGACCATACCTTCTTTTCCGGGAAGAATTTCAACAAACGCACCAAATGTAGTAATTTTTGTTACTTTCCCTTTGTACTCCTGTCCTACTTCCACTTCGCCGGTAAGTCCCTGAACAATTCTTCTTGCTTCATCAACTTTTGAAGCATCCATACCCGAAATAAATACTGCTCCGCTTTCTTCAACGTCAACGGTTACATTCATATTATCTTGGATACTTCTTATATTTTTACCTCCGGGGCCGATTAAAGTTCCGATTTTGCTCTGAGGTATTGTAAACGATACAAGTTTGGGAGCATATTTTGAAAGTTCTGCTCTGGGCTGAGAAATGGCAGCTTCAATCTTTCCGATAATTTCCATTCTGCCTACTCTTGCCTGTTCCAAAGCTTTCGCCATAATCTCCGTCGTAAGTCCGTCGATTTTTATATCCATCTGCAAAGCCGTAATACCTTTTCTTGTACCTACGACTTTAAAATCCATATCGCCCAAATGGTCTTCCATTCCCATAATATCGGTTAAGATAACATAATTATCTCCCTCTTTCATAAGCCCCATTGCAATACCGGCACATGTAGCTTTAACGGGAACTCCCGCATCGAGCAACGCCAAACAACCGCCGCATACCGAAGCCATGGAAGAAGAACCGTTTGATTCCGTGATATCGGATACAATTCTTATTGCATAAGGAAAATCTTTTTCTTCGGGAAGAATAGGTCTTAAACCTCTTCTTGCCAAATTACCGTGTCCGATCTCTCTCCTTCCGGGAGATCTTTCCGGTCTTGTTTCGCCTGTAGCATATCCAGGGAAATTATAATGCAATAAAAATCTTTCTTTATATTCACCTATCAGCTCGTCCATAACCTGCTTATCTTCCGGACTTGCCAAAGTTACGGTAGCCAAAGACTGTGTCTGACCTCTTGTAAATATGGCACTTCCGTGTGCTCTGGGCAAATAGCCGACTTCACATGTTATAGGTCTTATTTCGGTCAAGGCTCTGCCGTCGGTTCTTATATTTTTTGTCAAAACAAGTTTTCTTGCTTCCTTATAAAAATTATCTTCCATAACAAAATCTATAACTGATGCCTGTTCGGGATATTTTTCCGCAAGTTTTTCCTGCATTGATTTTTTGAATGTAGCCCAAGTAACTTCTCTTTGAGTTTTATCTTTTATGGTAACGCATTCCTGTGCCTTGGGAACGGCTTCGGCTTCAACTTCGGCCTTCAAAGCTTCGTCAACAACAGGTTCCGTTACGGGAAGTTTTTCTTTAGAGGGAAGTGCTTTTATAAATTTACAAATTTTAGCAATTTCTTCTTTTGCAAGATTCAATGCGTCAAGCATTTCCGCTTCGGAAAGTTCATTTGCTCCCGCTTCAACCATTGTCAAAGCATCTTCCGTTCCGCTTACGACCAAATCCAAATCGGATTTTTCTTTTTCCTGTATCGTAGGGTTAACAATAAACTGTCCGTCAATTCTGCCTATTCTGACAGATGCGATATCTTTTGCAAAAGGTATGTCCGAAAGGTGCAATGCCGCAGACGCACCGATAATACTTAAAATATCCGACGGATGCTCTCCGTCATGAGATAATACCATTGCCACTATCTGAGTATCGTTTCTCCAAAATTCCGAGAACAACGGTCTGATACTTCTGTCTATAAGCCTGCTGATAAGAATTTCGCTTTCTTTAGGTTTTGCTTCTCTTTTGAAAAAGCCTCCGGGGAACTTTCCGGCAGCGTAAGCTCTTTCTTTGTAATCTACGGTTAACGGCATAAAATCCGTTCCCTCTTTAGGTTCTTTTGATGCAACGGCCGTAACAAGTACCATTGTATCGCCTTCTCTGATGACGCAAGCGGCATTTGCCTGCTTTGCAAGCCTTCCCGATTCAATAAGAATCTGTCTGCCCGCAACCGTCAATGATGATTGAATAATTTCCATTTTTACTCCATTTTGTCCGTCCATAAACGTTACACAAAAGATCCACACAATCACATAAATTACATATCTAATTGTAAATTAATGAAACTGAGTGCATCCTTTGTGTTTATGACGGACATTAATTTTTTTACTTTCTTAAATCCAATTTTTTCAAAATATCGGAATAAGATTCTTTATTTGTTCTTTTTAAATAGTCCAACAATCTTCTTCTCTGACCGATCATTTTCAAAAAGCCGATTCTTGATGCAAAATCTTTCGGGAACTTTTTAAAATGTCCTGCCAAATAATTGATCCTTGTCGTGAGCAACGCAACTTGAACTTCAGGTGAACCGGTATCGGTCGCATGAGTTTTAAATTTTTCTACTACATCTTTCTTTTCGAATGACATTTACTTCTCTCCTTAACATTAAAATGAGTTTTTTATTTTAGTTTTAATTAATAAGCGAATATTTTACAAAATTAACGGCACAAAAGCAAGAAAAAACTTCTTATATTTGCAGTTCGGAAGCTGTAAAATCAACCGTCCTATATTTGCAATATATCGTCATATAAACATCAGGAAAAATTCAACTTTTAAGCTTACTTGTAATTTCACCTATTTTTGCTTCCGTTGCTTTTTGTCCTTCGGACACCATCAAATTAAACTTGTTGAACTCCGACCATGAAATTTGTTTAACGTTCGGTTCAACGACAACATCGGCATCTTTTATAAGTATTTCATAAAACAAATAGTTTGCAATAAAGTTGCACCTGTTCATTATATCTTTGGAATTTGACGGCAATGTTTCCAAAGTTTTTAATTTGCTCTTTACATCCGAAGCCAAAACAAAATCCGCTCCCAAAGACTTTGCCACGCTTACGGGCGTAACATTTACATGTGCACCGTCGGTGTACCAAATATTGTCGATATTTACCGGAGGAAAAACACCGGGTATCGATGCGGAAGCTAAAACTATTCTTCTTAAAGGACCTTTCGTAAAAACTTTTTCTTTACCGTTGGTAATATCGGTCGCCACACAGGCAAATGGAATTTTTGTCTCGGATATATCAATATCGGGAATTATGGTATTAACCATTTCTTCCAACATTGAATGAGACAGAAAAGAATTTCCCCCATCCTGAGAACCGTACTTAACAAATTCTCTTGCTTTTCTTATCAAACTTCTCGCGGAAGCCGTTTGGCTCTCATCCTGCATTTTCTGCATATTGAGTTTGGAGAACATTATATTAAAAAAATAATTTTTTAAAGTTTTTTCTATGGTATCGGCATTCTGTCCTACGGCATACAACGCTCCTATTATTGACCCCATGGATGTTCCCGCAATACAGTCAAACGCTATATTGTTCCGTTCCAATATTTTTAATACGCCGATGTGTGCCAAAGCTCTTGCACCGCCCCCGCCTAAAGCAATTGCTTTTTTCATAAGTACTCCTTATACTTTACCGAGTTGTCCGCAGGCCGCACCTATATCCAACCCTTTCGGTTCTCTGACATTTACCGTAATACCGTTTAATTTCAGCATTTTTTTAAAATTCAATACCGAAACCTGTAACGGAGTTTTATAATCGAAACTGTTTGTTTCGTTATACGGAATTAAGTTCACCTGTACATCCGGATTTATTAAATTGTGAGCTTTCATAAGTCTTGCAAGCCTGTGAGCATCGGCAGAAGTATCGTTAAAATCTTTCAACAAAATATATTCTATGGTAACTTTTGAATTTGTTTTTTTCAAATAATATCTGCATGCGGATAACAAATCGGCAATGGTATTGCCGAAATTATTCGGAATAATTTTTTTTCTTTGTTTATCGTCGGTAGCATGCAAAGATAATGCAAAACGTATACCGAACATTTCATCCGCCAAACTTTTAATTCCCGGTATTACACCGACGGAAGATACCGTAATATGCCTTTTGCCCATATTCATTTCTTTTTTAGAAATAAGCGTTTTTATTACGGACTTCAAATTTGTATAGTTTAACATCGGTTCGCCCATTCCCATAAACAACACGCCCGAAATTCTCTCTTTAATATCGTTTTCAATGTATAAAATCTCTTCAAGAATTTCCCCTGAAGATAAATTTCTGACGAATTTTGTTTTACCCGAAAGGCAGAAATTGCACGATATCGGACAGCCTATCTGCGTTGATATACAAACGGTTTTTTTGTTTTCGTTCGAAAGCAATACCGCATACATATACTTACCGTCGTAAGTTTTGAATGTATATCTGACGGTTCCGTCGATAACGGACTCATCTTTTTTTACGTTGGTAAAAGTTGTAATCGTAAAAGACGAAGAAAGATTCCCTCTTAATTCTTTGGAAATGTTTGTAAAATTATTAAAATCCAAAACTTTTTTCCGATATATCCATTGTATTATCTGATCGACTTTGTATTTCTCGCTAATAAAAGGTTTCAGCTCGGAATACAACTGTTTAGGTTCAATATCAAGAATAAAAGTTTTTTTCTGTTTCTTCATTTTATTTCGATTTATTAAAAAGAGTAATTTTATAAAAATTACTTCTCGTCAGGTAACATAAACATGGCGTTGGACTTGCTGCCGGAAAGCATATATTTCGGTAAATGTCCGTCCCATTTTTCTATCCACTTTAAATTTATAACCGTCTGGTTGGAAGAATCTCTTAAAAGTTTCTGTTTCTGTGCTTCGGCTTCTGCAAGAAGAATTACTCTTTTCTTTTCTTCTTCCGCCTGCATTCTCTGATACTGAATCTTTTTAACTTTCTGTTCCTCAATCTGTTTTTCTTCCACAACTCTGTTGAACTCGGCGGTAAACTGAATATCTACAATATTTACGTTTTCTATAATTATATTGTATTCTTCAATTTTCTTTCTTAAATTTTCTTCTATCGCGGCTCTTAAATTTTCTCTTTCAACAATAATATTCTCGACGGGGAGTTTCGAAATTGCCGTTTTGGAAACTTCCTGTATTGCAGGGTAAATAACTTTTACAAAATAGTCTTTACCTATTTTAATATGAATATCGTTTACTTTTTCGTAAACCGGTCTGAAATTTACTACTATTCTTGCTCTTACCGTCTGCAAATCTTTTGAAGCGGAATCGGCATCTATTTCCTGTTTCTGCGTTTTGACGTCATAGTTTACGACCTGATGAATGAAAGGAATTTTCGCATAAGTTCCCTGAGGGAAACTCTTCGTCTGTCCGGTAATAATATTTATTCTTACTCCTACGGAACCTACTTCAACGACGAAAAAACTTGAAAAAACAATTAAAGCCAAAACAACCGCTACTATAATTCCGGTTAATAATCTTGTGTCTTTTTGCATAATATAACTCCTTTTATTTTTTTAACAAATCCTGCCACCACGATTTATTATCCAAATACCACTGAATGGTTTTTTCTATAGCCTGTTCGAATTTATATTTAGGTTCCCAACCGAGTTCGTTTTTTATTTTTGTCGCATCAATTGCGTATCTTCTGTCGTGTCCGAGCCTATCCGTAACATATTTGATTAAAGAATCGTCTTTACCCAAATATTTTAAAATAGTGTCGGTAATGTATCTGTTTGTTTTTTCGTTGTTTCCGCCGACATTGTAAACTTCTCCGTTTTTGCCTTTATGTAAAACGGTATCTATTGCCGAACAGTGATCTTCCACAAAAAGCCAGTCTCTGATATTCATTCCGTCTCCGTACAAGGGAACCTGTTTGTCGGCCAAAGCGTTTGTAATAAAAAGCGGAATCAATTTTTCCGGGAATTGATACGGACCGTAATTGTTGGAACATCTTGTGATATTTACGGGAAGACCGAATGTATGGTGATATGCCATAACGAGTAAATCGGCACTCGCCTTACTTGCCGAATAAGGACTGTTCGGACTTAACGGTGTTGTTTCCGTAAAAAAGCCCGTCTTGCCGAGCGAGCCGTAAACCTCGTCGGTGGAAATCTGAAAAAACTTTTCTATTTTATATTTTTTTGTCGCTTCCAAAAGTGTCTGCGTTCCCAAAACATTTGTTTTTATAAAAACATCGGGATTTGTGATACTTCTGTCAACATGAGATTCCGCGGCAAAATTTATTATTACATCCGTGCCTTTGGAAACAATTTCGTCAACAAGTTTTGCATCCGCGATATCTCCTTTAATAAATTCATAGTTAGGATTATCTTTTATATCGTCAAGACTTTTAATGTTGCCCGCATAAGTCAACAAGTCAAGATTAATTATCTTATAGTTTTTATATTTATTGAGAATATACCGAACAAAATTACTGCCGATGAAGCCGGCTCCGCCGGTGATCAAAATTCGCTTATGCGAATTTTCTTCTTTATCTTTCATATTTAACAACTCCTTCAATTTGTTTGTTTCTTAAAGCATTTATTCTTTTATTCAATACTTTTATATTACTCAATGTCTTATCTGTGCTTATACTTTGAAAACAGCTTTTTATCCGTGATTTTAAATTAAACTCTTCACTTTTCGGTAACGCTAATTTCCGTAAACCGCATATCGTTTATATATGCTTCCGCCCATCATTTCCGCAGTTCTCTGTGTCATAATATTGTCTTCCAAAATCCATGAAAGTTCACAGTTTTTATATCCGCCTTTGACGGAATTAATAAGAGCTTCCAAAGACATATAAGCTTCTATACCTTTCTGTCTGTATTGCTTTTTTACGCCCATAATCATAAGGCGTAAATCTTTTATTTTATTTTTATAATACAAAAACTTAAAAATACCGAAAGGAAAAAGTTTCCCGTTCATTTTTTTGAAAACATAATTGTAGTCCGGGACGGCAATAAGCATACCTATAACTTTCTCTCCGTCATAAGCAAGCATTATTATATTAGGGTCTGCCAAATCCACCAAAGTATCCGCTATGGACACAAACTCTTCTCTTGTCCACGGAACAAAGCCCCAATTTTTCTCCCAAGCGGAATTATAAACATCAATAACATCTTCAAGAATTTGTTTATAATTCTTTTTATCAAAAGTTTTTAAGGTTATACCGGGATTTCTTTTTTGAACAATTTTCAGCGCTTTTGTAAGACGAGGCATTCTGTCGTCTAAAGCAACCGGAATATTATAAGCATACAATTCTTTTATTTTTTTAAGTCCGCAGGCTTCCGCCAAATTCAAATAATACTTATGCGTATAAGGCATTAATATTTTAGGCTCACTGTCAAAACCTTCGTACAGAAAACCCACTTCGTCATTTGTTGACGGGTTCATAGGTCCCATCATCTTATAAATTTTATTTTCTTCAAGCCAACTTTTTGCCTCTTCAAAAAGAAGTTTGGCAACTTCAACATTATCAATACATTCAAAAAAACCGAAAAATCCTACTTCGGTTTCCTGAAATTTTATATAGTTGTAATCGATAATTGCCGCAATTCTGCCGACGATATTTTTGCTTTCGTCGTAAGCCAAAAACAATTGTCTTTTTGCATGTTGCCAATAAGGATTTTTATCCGACAACATTTTTTTGTTTTCGCTGTCGAGCTGCGGAACCCAATAGGGATTATCTTTATATATTTGATAAGAAAGTTTTATAAACTTATCGATATCTTTAAATTCTATTTTCTTAACGGTAAACATTTTACTTATTAAACCACAAATTTTTTAACCATCTTTTCGTTGCTGCCGCAAACTTATTATTCGAGAAAGAAAAATTCCATCTGTTATTATTTATATTGTAAGAAGATTTCTTTGCGGATTTTTTTCTTGTGTTGCCTCCGGGAATAATACCGAGCTGCTTGGCAACTTTTTCAAATTTATCGAGAATCATTTCCAAATGCTCGTCGGTATGCGTTGCCATATAGCTTGTTCTTATAATCGCCTGTCCTTCCGGAACAGCAGGGCTTACTATAGGAGAAGCAAAAATTCCCTCCTCAAACAACATTGCACACATCTGGAAAGCCTTCATATCTTCACCTACCGTAATAGGGATAATAGGCGACTCGGAAGTTCTTGTATCAAATCCGAGTGACTGAAAACCTTCTTTCATTTTGTTGGTGTTTTCCCACAGTTTTGCTCTTCTTTCGGGTTCATTCTGCAATATATCCAAAGCAACGTCTATAGCACCTACGCATGCGGGCGGAAGACTTGCCGTAAAAATTAACGATCTTGCCGTATGCTTAATATATGTAATAACTTCACTTCTGCTGGCGATAAAACCGCCTATGGAAGCAAGTGATTTTGAAGCCGTAGCCATAAGCACATCAACTTCGGGTTCCATATTAAAATATTCCCCCGTCCCTTTACCGTTTTTACCCAAAACTCCGAGAGAATGAGCTTCATCAACATAAACTCTTGCACCGTATCTTTTTGCAAGTGCCGATATTTCGGGAAACTTTGCTATATCGCCTTCCATACTGAATATTCCGTCAACAACTATCAAAGCGGTTGTGCCTTTAGACTGAACTTTTGCAAGCTGTCTTTCCAAATCCGCCATATCATTATGACGAAATCTTAACATTTCTCCGCCGAAAGATAATCTGCAACCGTCTATAATTGAGGCATGGTCAAGCTTATCGGTTATAACATATTCGCCCTTGCCTACCAATGACGACAATGCACCGAGATTAGAATGATGTCCGGTAGTAAATAAAATTGCAGCTTCTTTACCGACGAATTTTGCAAATTTTCTTTCTACTTTTTCATGTAAATCGTTAGTTCCGTTAACAAACCTTGAACCCGTGCAGGATGTTCCGTATTGTTTTGCCGCAGCAACGGAACCTTCTATTACTTTCGGATGGTCTGCAAGTCCCAAATAATTATTTGAGCAAAGAACTATTTTTTCCTTGCCGTCAATTTTAACAACGGGGCCCTGAACGGTCTCTACCCTTTTAAAATACGGATAAATACCTACCGATTGTAAATCTCTTACCGCCGTAAATTTTGTGCATTTTTCAAAAATATCGTTTGACATAAAAACTCCTTATTACCGGATTTGTTTTAAAAATATTTATTTACCAAATACCAATTGTATGTTATTTTTGCTCCAATTTCAAGTTTTTGGAACTCTATGCCCGTATCTTTTATTACATCGGAGTTATCCGCAGTCCAATAGGTTTGCAACATTTCGACTATTTTTTCCCTGCTTAAGACTTGCGGTTTTTTGGTAAATTTCGCAACAATTTCATAAAATGCCGCCGTGGATTTAAAAATAAAATCAAACAGCATTATCGGAATTGTTTTGATGTTATTTGCTTTTGCAATTGTTTCCGCGACGCTTTTCCATGTATAAACATTCCCGTCACAAAGATAATAAGTTTTATTATCGGTTTTTGTATTATTAATTGCATCGGAAATCACTTCGGCAATATCTTTTACAAAAACCAATTGGATAAATCTTTTTGCAAAAGTCTGCGGTTTCAAATGATGTTTTACCAAATTAAAAAATATAAAAATATCTTTATCTCTCGGTCCGTAAACGGATGCCGGTCTTATAACCGTATAAGGAATGTGTCCGGAAAGTTTTTTTATTTCCTGTTCCGCAAGAAGTTTGCTCTTTCCGTATAAAGAAACGGGATTTTCTTTTTCCGTTAATTGTTTCGGAGTTTCCGTTTGGCTCGGTCCCATTGCCGCTTGTGAAGAAATAAAAATAAACTTTTTTATATTGCTTTTATTTTTAACGGCAGCATTGACAAGATTTCGTGTTCCGATAACATTTGTTTTTTCGTAACCTTCCCAATTTAATGCCCTTACAACGCCCGCACAATGAACGACAACATCAAACTTTGAAAGAAGTTCGGTTAAATTTTGCTCGTCGTCAAGAGATGTATATTCATAATTTATTTTAAAATCTTTAATATATTTGATATCGGAAGTTTTCCTTACCAATGCCGTTACTTCGTAACCGTCACCGACAAGTTTCCCGACAATATGACTACCGACAAAACCGGTCGCCCCCGTAATTAAAATTCGCATATTTAATTCTCCATAAAAAAATTGGCGACGGGTGGAATTGAACCACCGACCAAAGGCTTATGAGTCCTCTGCTCTACCCCTGAGCTACGTCGCCACTTACAAAACAATTTTAAGAACTTCAACGTTTAAGACCATAAGATTGTATTATTTTTGTTATTAAAAGTCAAGAAAAATCACGAAGCATTTTTGAGGTACGGAACGGCGGTGAGGTTATAAACAGAAACCTTCGATGAAGCCTTTGTAAGAATAAAAAATTTTTTTTAATTTATCTTTTTCAAAAAATATCACCTTAAAAATTACGGGAATCATTAACCCGCGTTTTATAAAAAGAGCCGTCATCCTAAACGGTTTAAAAAAGAAATATTTTTTTGCAACATACACCGCATTTCGTGCGATATAATATCTTCTTACGTAAGAATAATTGTAGGAACGGGAATTTTCTTCTTTATTACCCAAAGAATGTATAAAAAAAATTTTTTTGGCCGTTTTAAATTTAAAACCGTTTTTTCTTAATCTCAAACAAAATTCATAATCGATAAAATCAATAAAAAGTTTCTCTTCGAAAAAACCGACAATTTTAAAACACTCCGTTTTTATTAAACTTCCCGAAGTAATTATAAAATTATCCTCTTTCCAAAAAACTTCATTACCGTCAAACGTTTGAATATCCGTTTTATCGTTATAGGTCTTTTCTCTGTAAGACGGAGCTATAATCATTACTTTGTCTTTATCTTCCTGCTTCTCATAGGAATTAATCAACGTTTTATACGTATCAGGAAAAAATTCGCTGTCCTGATCAAGCGTTAACAGCCACTTATAGCCTTTTTCAACGGCATATTTTGCACCCTGATTGATTGCGGCCGCAACACCTAAATTTTTATCGTTATAAATTACGGTTACTTCTTTTGAAAGTTCGTTTAACAGTTTTTTGGAATTTTTGTCAAAAGAAAAGTTATCGACAATTATCAATTCATCAACCTGTTCTTTAATTGAATTGTATAATTTTAAAATTTTATTATCGGGATTGTAAGATACTATTATTGCAAGAATATTCATTTTACAGGTTTACATTATACATTATTTGTATAAAAATTAAAAGTTATTTTTTTATTTGCTTAAATATAAAAACTTTTATATAATTAGCGGAATATGTACAGCTTATATCAAATATTTATATATATTTCCGCAGCGGCAATAATTTTTTTAACGGGATTTGTTTTTTACAAAAACAAATTTAATTTTTTATCGAAGAGTTTCGGACTTTTAAACTTATCTTTTCTGATTTGGCTTTTGTCTTACGCCAATATTCATTCTTCTCCGAACAGATTTACGGCTTATCTTGCCGCACATGTAGGTTTTGCAGGAATAATCCTCGTACCGTTGTTTCTATCCGTATTCCTTTTTAATTTTATCAATATAAAAACATCCGAGAAAACGAAATATATATTCGGATTTTTTACTATGCTGTTTATTATATTGAATTTCTTTTCCGACCTTTTGATATCAAATATCGAAATTACCGAATGGGGAATGTTCCCCTCTGCCGGAAGTTTATTTTTTGTTTTTTTAATCTATTCTTTTTTCGTGTTTTTTTATGATATTTTCACTGCCTACAAAAATACGCAGAACCCGGAAATAACATCGATAAAAAAGCAAAAAATTATTTATCTCATATTAATTTATATAGCATACTTCATATTTTTTGTATTCGATAATTTGTTTTTTTACAATATATTTAATTTTGAACCGACGTTTTATTTATCGATACTTTTCTGCTCCGTCCTCATAACCGTAATAATTTCGAGTTACAATCTTTCAAACATAAAAGTAACATTAATAAAATTCTTTATTTTCATTTTTATGATGTTGCTTGTTTTCATACTGTCCAACTACATATTAATTTCATCAACAAACATTTACGTATCCAGTTTTATAATTCTTACGATAACGCTGGCATTTTTTACTTTTTATAAAAAGATTATAACAATAGCCGAAGATATTTTGTTGTCGCAAAACAAGCACTATCAAAATCTTTTAATCCATGCTGCCAGCGGCATGGCAAGAGAACATAACATCGACAGACTTTTAAAACTTATATCCGTTATAGTTTTAAAAACCGTAAAAGTTTCGTTCGTGGCAATATTTTTGGAAAACAAAAAACAAAAGAACTTTGAAATAAAAATATTCAGGGCTTTTTCAAACGTAAACGAAGAAATTATATTTTCGTACGATTTTGACCATCCTTTTGTAAACTTCATAAAACATAAAGAGAATCCGTTTTTATTTGACGAAATTCCTCAATACATAGCACGTTCCATAGTACTTCCTCTAAGACCCGGAATGATTATACCGTCATTTTTTGAAGACATTAAAGGCTTTATGATAATAGGAGAAAAAAACAACAAAGATGTTTTCACCAAGGAAGACGCAATAGTATTTAAAATGCTTGCCAGACAAACTTCTCTTGCCGTAGGAAATTGTCTGTTCTTTGAAGAATATAAACATGCTCAGGAAAAAATATCGGCTGCCGAAAAATTGGCTTCCATAGGCGGACTTGCCGAAGGAGTAGCACATCAAATAAGAAACAGACTTCACCAATTTTCCATTATCTCCGGAGAGCTGAAATACGAAATAAAAGATTTTGAAGAGAAAAACAAAAAACTTATTGACGACAACAAAAAACTTAACGAAACATTTAATTATATAAGAGAATTATCGTTATCTTTAAAAAGCAACGTTGAAAGAATAAATGAAATTATCAGAGGTATTTTGGATTTTGCGAAAATGGAAGCCAAACATACAATGTTTGAAAATTTTTTATTTAATGAAGTGGTTGACTTGGCTTACGATATGCTGAAAATAAAACATAATATTCCCGGCAATTTAAATTTTGTCAAAAATTTTGACGGCACCGATACAGTATTCGGAATAAAATCTCAAATATTGGAAGTAATATATAATCTCATAGATAACGCTTTTGAAGCAATTGAAGAAAAAAGCAACACTTTATCAAAAGAGGATGCGGTTAAGATTCAAAACAAAATAGAAATATCGCTTATAAAGAAACCCGATGTAACGGTTATACACGTATATGACAACGGAATAGGAATAAAAGAAGAAAATGCAAGCAAAATATTCATTCCGTTTTTTACGACGAAATCGTCGAGAAAATCCGGAACGGGGATAGGAATGTATATCGTAAAACGACTTATTAACGAAAATCATAAAGGAAAAATTCATTTTGAATCAAAATATATGGCAGGGACTTCAATATTTATAGAGTTGCCAAATCAATAAAGTTTTGCTATAATATTCATGGTATTTAGTAATATCAATTTATGCCTGTAAATGATATACAGAGGTTTAAGTTTTGAGTAAAAAAGTTTTAATTGTTGATGATGAAGAAGAAATTCTTGCTTTTATGTCAAGGTTTTTAAAAAGGCTTGACATCGAGGGGGTAGTTGCCGTTTCGGGTGAAGAAGCGTTGGAGAAATACAAAAATGAAAAATTCGACTGTGTATTTCTTGATGTACATTTAACCGGAATCAGCGGAGTGGAAGTACTTAAACAAATAAAAGAAAAAGATGCCGACGCAAAAGTAATAATTATAACTGGCAGTATCAGTTCGGATAACAAAGACAGCCTCTTGGCTATGGGAGCTTTGGATTATTTACAAAAGCCTATAGACTTAGCGGACTTCAAAGAAAAAATTTTAAAATATTTATAGTGCAATGGAAGAAAAAGATTACAAGGTATATCTATCAAAAGTAGCAAAACAGATGATTCTCATCCACGATGCCAATCTCTTGTCAAGGTTAATAATAAGAACTTTAACAAGACAGTTGGACCTCAAGCATTCCGGTGTTTTCATCTATAACAAAATCAAACAAGAATACATAATTAATATTTCTCGAGGGAGAAAAGGGCTTAAAATACCCGTCGGGTTTACAAAAATAACAAAAAACAATCCGATAATAAGATTTTTTTTGGACAAAAATATACCGGGAAACAAAGATTTCATTTCGGCCGCTCAAATAGCAAAACTGAAAGTGTACTACAAAAACACTCCCGAAGCTTCGAATTTTTATGCGGCTCTTGAAGACGAACTTTATATGTACAAAGCAAATATGATTTTCCCAGGATTTTTCAGAAAAGATTTGATAGTATTATTTCTGTTGGGCGATAAAGCCGATAATTCCGAGTTCAGCAACGACGATATAGAATTTTTAACCGTATTGTCGTCCGATGTGGTTATGGCAATACAGAACGCAAAACTTTTTGAAGATATAAAAAAACAACTTTACGTAAACAAACAGCTGTTCTTAAATACCGTTGAAACTTTGGCAAAAGCCATAGATATAAAAAGTGCTTATACGCACGGGCATATCGAAAGAGTAATGGAATATTCAATGATATTATTGAAATATATTCCGACAAATCTTACAAAAAATTTTGAAGACTTTGAAAACTCGTTAAAGATATCGGCACTTTTACACGATATAGGAAAAATCGGCATTCCCGCAAGCATACTTAATAAAAC
>CALGGE010000059.1 GCA_937916125.1 uncultured Elusimicrobia bacterium
TAATTGAGACTAATTACCTCAATTTTTTATTCCAAGTGTTCTTTGCTCTTCGGAGTATTGAACCACGGCTGTTTGTTTTGTGCATTTGACTATCCACAGAATAAATCAGCCGTTTTATTTTGCCTGAAAATTCACAAAACAATCCTTTCAAAGTTCCAAGTTTAACAATAAAAATTTTTATTTAACAGTATAAAATGTATTTTCAAACACAAAATTTAATAGAAGAATTAAATAATGTTCTATCAAACAAAAAAAATTGTGTAATTAATATTGTCAATGACAAACTTACACTTTCGGTCTTTTCTATGCTTCAAAAAAACTTATCTAACATAAAAGAAATAAATTTTATTATGCGAAATACAAAATTTATTCCTAAGCAACATGAACTTATAAGAGAATTTGAAATAGATATTAATGAAACATTGTTTAATGCTTACGATATTGTAGAAAAAAATAAATTAACTCATTTTGATAAAGCAAAATCAATGTCGGACTTTATAAAGAAACATATAAATATAAAAAAAACTATAGGTAACTGCCAAATTAACGGAAATGTTTTGCTTGCAGATAACGATTTTATGTTGCAAGGTTCTTCTTCGTTGGAAATATCAAACAGACAAAACAAAATAAATTATGTTAATTTTGATTCCATAATAAAATCCGATATGGATAAAAAACAAATAGAACATGCTCAAAATATTTTTTCAACAATATGGAACAATTCTCAATATACTGCAGATTGTAAAGAAGAAATTTTAAACAGTTTGGAATATATTTATAAAGAACATTCCGCAGAATTTCTATATTATTATACACTTAATGATTTATTTAAACATCAATTGGATTACGGTGTAGAAAAATTTGAAAAAGATAATGTCCGTTTTAAGCAAACTAAAATATGGCAAATGTTATATCCGTTTCAAAAAGATGCGGTTCTTTCTGCAATACAAAAAATACATAAATATAACGGTTGCATAATTGCCGACAGTGTAGGTTTGGGGAAAACATTTGAAGCACTTGCGGTAATAAAATATTTTGAATTAAGGCAAGATAATGTTTTAGTATTAACCCCTGCAAAATTATACGATAATTGGAATTCCTTTAAAGGAGCATATAAAGATAGTTTTTTAGAAGAAACTTTTAATTACAAAATAATGTTTCATACGGATTTATCAAGATATAAAGGCGAATCAAAAAGCGGATATGATTTATCAAGGTTTGATTGGAGCAAATACGATTTGCTTGTTATAGATGAAAGCCACAATTTTCGTAACAGAATAGAAAAACAGGAAGGTATTACAAGATACCAACGGTTAATGAACGATGTTATTAAAGCAAACAGAAATACAAAAGTTTTGTTGCTTTCTGCAACACCGGTAAATAATTCTCTTATAGATTTAAGAAACCAAATAAGCATTATTACAACGGATAACGACAATGCTTTTAAAAATGAAGGAATAGAAAGTGTTGCAAATTTAATAAGAAATTCGTCAACGGAACTAAATAAATGGGCTCAAGATAATAACAGAAAAAAAGAATATTTATACGATATGCTGCCCGCCGACTTTTATAAACTGTTGGAATTGGTAACTATAGCAAGAAGCAGAAAACATATTACAACTTCTTACGGGACACAAAGTTTTGGTAGTTTCCCTAAAAAACTTAAACCCGATACATACACACCGCACATAGACACAAAAGAAACCTTACTTCAATTTAAAGAAACAAATTTAAAACTTGAAGATTTAATTTTGTCCGTATATCAACCCATGAAATATATAAAACCGGAATTTTATAATTATTACAGAAATAAATTTAAAACTACAATTAACGGAAGAGATGTCTTTTTTCATGAAGACAGAGAAATGCTTACCGCAAAAATGCACCGCTTTAATTTATTTAAAAGGTTAGACAGTTCCGTATATGCTTTTTCTCAAACAATTTACAGACTGTTAGAAAAAATAAATAATTTTATTGAATTGTTAAACAAAAATATGTCTATAAAAAATACTGCCGATACGGAAACGGAAAACAATGATGTTTTAGATTATAAATACGAAATAGAAGTAAAACATTTGAAAAAAGAAGAATATTTAGCGGACTTACAATTTGATAAAGAAATATTAGAACAAATTTATAATGAAACGAAACAACTGCTTAAACAAAACAGAGATAACAAACTAAAAACTTTAAAAAAGATTTTATTGCAAAAAATAAAAAATACCCCATACAATACCGGTAACAAAAAAATATTAATATTTACCGCTTTTGCAGATACCGCAAATTATTTATATGAAAATATAAGTAAAGATTTATTAAAAGAAAATATTTCCGTTGCTGTTGTAACAGGTTCGCAAAATCCTAAATGTAATAAAAATTCGGATAACACAAAATTAGAATTTAACAGAGTGTTGGCAAGGTTTTCGCCTAAATCAAAATTAAAGAAAGCATTAGATGAAAGTGAAGAAATTGATGTTTTAATAGGAACAGATTGTATTTCCGAAGGGCAAAATTTGCAAGACTGTGATTGTGTGGTGAATTTTGATATACAGTGGAATCCCGTAATTTTAATTCAGAGGTTTGGTCGAATCGACAGAATCGGCAGCACAAACCGCCAAATTAAGATGATAAATTTCTTTCCCGATATGGAACTAAACGAATATTTAAACCTTGAAAACAGAGTTAAAAGTAAAATGCAGGTAGCAAATATCGCCGCAACAGGTGAAGAAAATATTTTAGAAGAAGAATTAAATGATATATCCTTTAGAAAAAAACAGTTGGAAAAATTAAAAGAAGAAGTTATAGATATAGACGAAGCAAAAGATAATATTTCCTTAACGGATTTAAACCTTAACGATTACCTTTTTGAACTTTCCGGATATTTAAAGCAAAACAAAGAAATTGAAAAAACTCCGCACGGAATATATTCGGTAGTAAACGGAACAACAAAAGGAGTAATATTTTGTTTTAAACATAAAAACAATGAACAAAAACCTAAAAACGAAAGTTCAATATACCCGTATTATTTAATATATATTGCAGACGATAAAACAATAATAAAAGGTTGCAACCAAACAAGAGAATTATTAAAAGATTTGCGGTTGTTATGTTATAACAAACCGGAAATAAATAAACCTTTATTTAAAGAATTTTATAAGAAAACCAAAAATGTAAAAGATATGAGTTTTTATTCAACTTTACTTACAAAAGCCATAGACAGTATACAACAAACTCAAAATGTAAATACAAAACAAACTATTTTTTCTTTTGGCGGTTATCAAAATCCTTTTGAAGAACAAACTCAAGACGATTTTGAGTTAATAAGTTTTTTGGCGGTAAGATAAGATGTTTAATACAGATAAAAAATATTTTATAAACAAACCTTTTAAAAATACCGACTTTATAAATAAAACTTTATCACGAACAGAAAAAACAGAACTAAAAAAACTTATTAAACAAGGTACATTAAAATATCAAATTTACGGTGAACAAATACCGTCTTTAATAAACGAAAAATATAATTATCAGGTTATTATGTTTTTTGAAATAGAAATTAAAAATATAAAAAAATCTTGTTTTATTAACGAACTTTTACAAAAAACTATACCTGCACCTTGTATTTTTAAATTTACGGATAACAAAAATATTTGTTACGGCTTTGCAGATAAAAGGTTAAGCAAAACAAATAACAACGAAATTGTTATTGATGAAAATTATGTTTCAAATATTTTTACAATAAATACAACACAAAACAAATATTTAAATTATTTGGATATCAAAAACAAAACTAATAAAAGATATTTTTATACGGAACTTTTAATAAAAACATTTGTAGCAGATAACATAAAACTAATATCAAACTTGAATTTAGTTTTTGATGGCAAATTGTGGTATAACGAAGAACAAAAAATAAATTTCTATTTTAAGTTAAAAGAATTAAAAAAATTAAGTGTTTTAATAACTACGGTAAACACGGCAAAAGAAAAAGTTTTAATAAACAACAAAATAAAAATTTTAATAGAAGACATAAAAAGTTTTTATATATAAGGAGAAAAAATGGAACAAAAAAAACTGTCAAAAGAAATTTTTAATATTAAACAGGAAAATATTGAAAAGTTGCAAAAACTGTTTCCGTCTGTAGTAAAAGATGGTAAATTAGATATTACTGCATTAAAACAAGAATTAGGAACTTTTGAAGAAGTCGGTCAAGAAAAATATGAAATGAATTGGGCAGGCAAACAAAAAGCAAAACAAATGGCTCAACAAGCTCCGTTGGGTAAAACTTTAAAATATGTTAAAGGTGCCGGTGTAAATGAAGATACTACCGAAAATATTTATATAGAAGGTGATAATTTGGAAGTATTAAAACTATTAAGGAAAAATTATTACGGTTCTATAAAAATGATATACATAGACCCGCCTTACAATACGGGTAATGATTTTATTTATAAAGATAATTTTGGAATAACACAGCAACAACTTGAAACTGCACAAGGGCAACGAACACAAGAAGGTGAAAAACTGCAAAAAAACACAAAAGAAGGAAATGCAAAATATCATACTAATTGGCTTAATATGATATATCCTCGGTTAAAACTTGCAAAAGATTTATTAACCGACGACGGAGTAATTTTTATTTCTATTGACGATAATGAACAGGCAAATCTTAAAAAAATATGTGATGAAATTTTTGGTAACAATAATTTTATTGCACATCTTGTTTGGGAAAATAAAGAAGGTGGAGGAAAGTCTGATAGTAGTTTTTTTAGAAAAAAACATGAGTATATTTTATGTTATGCTAAAAATATAGAAAATGCAGCAATAAAAGGGTTGCCTGTAGAAGATATTGATAGATATAGAGAGAGTGATGAACACGAAAAAGAAAGAGGAAAATATCAATTAATAAAGTTAGATAGCGGTAGTTTAGGATGGGTTGCATCATTAGATTATCCTATAGAATTGAATGGACATACTTTTTATGCTGGTGGAAGTAAAGAAGGTTGGGAAAATAGACATAAAGGAATACACGGAAGGGCGGATTGGGGATGGAGATGGAGATGGAGTAAAGAAAAACTTAAATGGGGATTAGAAAATGATTTTGTTGTTATTAAGCAAAATAAAAGTGGGCAGTGGAATATATATACGAAACAATATCTAAATATGGATAAAGATGGTAATATTGTAAGTAGAACATTGCGACCTATAGCCGTCATTGATAAGTGGTCAACAACCGGTGCAAATAAAAAATTAAAAGAGTTATTTGATGGACGGACATATTTTGAATATTCAAAGCCGGTGGATTTAATTAAATTTTTATCTTTTTTGTGTTCTCCCATAAAAGATACTGATATAATTCTTGATTTCTTCTCAGGTTCGGCAACAACAGCACATGCAGTAATGCAACAAAATGCCGAAGATGGCGGAAACAGAAAATTTATAATGGTTCAATTACCTGAACCGTGCGACGAAAAAAGTGAAGCATATAAAGCAGGATATAAAAACATCTGCGAAATAGGTAAAGAAAGAATAAGAAGAGCGGGTAAAAAAATTCAAGAAGAAAATCCCGACAAAAAAACAGATATAGGTTTTAAAGTATTTAAAGTTGCAGATACAACTTTAAATTGGGAAAAAGCAGCACTTGAAGGAAAAGATTTATATTCCGATTATACTCCGGAAAATACTGATAAAGATAAATTGGATTTTACACCGGGCTTTACCGATTTGGATGTTGTATATGAAATAATGTTAAGGCAGGAAGGGCTTTTGTTGACTTCAAAAATTGAACAATTAACCGATATTGGGCAAAGAACATTTTTAGTAGCAAACAGTTATTTAATTTGTTTGGAAGAAAATATAACCGAAGATATAATAAAAAAACTTTCCGAACTTGAACCGTTACCTATAAAATTTGTATTTAGAGATTCTGCTTTCAATGATGATATTGCACTAAAAGACGAAAGTTTTAGAAGACTTTCCGCTTTGATAGACAAAAATAAAGGTGCAAATAAACAAGCCTATACTGTAGAGTTTATTTAAGGGGCATATAAAAATGAATAATACAATAAAATTTATTTTTAACGATAACTTACCGCACCAAATAAAAGCAATAAATTCCGTTGTAAATTTATTTAAAGGGTTAAGAATTAGAAGTAAAGGTATTTATAAAGGTAAAGGCACATTATTAACGGATGATTTGTCTTCTAACCCTAATATACCGTTCGGGCAAAAAATATTGGAAAACTTACAAAAAATTCAACTTGAAAACGATATTTTCCCGAGCAAAGAACTCAAAAATAACGAGTTTGCCATAGAAATGGAAACGGGAACAGGTAAAACTTATGTTTACTTAAGAACCATTTTACAGCTGTATCAAAATTACGGTTTTAAAAAGTTTTTAATTATAGTGCCGTCTGTTGCAATAAAAATGGGTGTAAAAAAATCCGTTGAAATGTTAAATGAAACATTTCAAACTTTGTTCAACATAAATTTACGAAAACATTGTTTTGTTTACGACAGTAAAAATATGAACAGTATTTTTTATAATTTAGTTGAAAGTAAAGAATTAAGTATTTGCATTATAAATACACAGGCTTTTGCATCGGATAATACAAAAATTAAAAATCCGCAGGAAAACGGAATTGTTTTATGGGACAGTTTAAAAAGTATTAGCCCTATTGTAATTGTTGATGAGCCGCAAAGAGTGGAAGGAACAAAAAGGAAACCGTCAAAATCAAGAAAAGCAATAGAAGAACTAAAACCGTTATTTATGTTAAAGTATTCGGCAACTTTTAAAAAAGAGTTTCCGGTTAATTTTTTATATAAACTTGATTCTTATAAAGCATTTAAAGATAACCTTGTAAAATCTATTGAAGTTAAAACCGTGTATGGTGTTATTCCAAAAAATTATCCGTATATAAGGTATGTAAAATTTAATAATAAGAATTTAAAGGCTAAAATTGAAATATTTTCACAGGTACAAGGTGACAGAATAAAATTTAAAACTTTTGAAGTGGAACAAAATCAATCTTTAAAAGAACTTTCAAATTTAGCGCAATACGAAAATTTTTATATTGCAGAACAACCGCATAAAGAAAAACCGTTAAAAATTTCCTGCCCGCAAGGCATAATTGAAATAGAACAACAAAAACATAATTATACGGGTGTTAATCAAAACAATGCTGTTAGAATACAAATAAGTTTAGCAATAGAAAATCATTTAAAAAAACAGTTTGCAATGCTTGATAAAGGACAAAAAATAAAAGTGTTATCTTTGTTTTTTGTAGATAGGGTTATAAAAATAAGAGATTATTCTCAAAGTGATTTAAGAGGAGAATATTTAACAATATTTGATGAAGAATATAATAAAGCAATAACAAAATATGAACAACAATTTCAAAAATATAAAGAATTTTTTAAAGATTATAAAGATACGGATAGAGTAAGGCAAGGATATTTTGCCGTTGATAAAAACAAAAAAGCAATTGAGATTGAAGAGATAGAAGAAGATAAAGAATATAAAAAAGATATTCAGGAAAAAATTGATGAACAGATAGATTTAATTTTAAACGGTAAAGATAAATTAATATCTTTTGATAATCCGCTTTCTTTTATATTTTCACAGTCTGCATTAAGAGAAGGTTGGGATAACCCTAATATATTTACTTTATGTACATTAAAAAACAGTAACAGTGATATAGCAAAAAAACAGGAGATCGGCAGAGGTTTAAGGTTGCCGGTAAACATTTACGGGCAACGAATACAAGATACACAAATAAATGAGCTTACCGTTATTGCTAACGATAACTACGAAAATTTTGCACAAAATTTGCAGAAAGATTTTAATGACGGTTTTGATTTCAATAAAGACGAAGTTACTTTTGATATTTTAACAAAAACATTAAAACTTGCCGGTGTTCCGCAAGAGAAAATAACAAAAGAATTGGTTGAAGAATTTAAGAATGAATTATTTGACCGTGCGGTAATAAACAATAAAAATATTATTCAAAATGACGGTTCAAATATTAAATTTATAGATTTTACAAATGAGATTTTAAAAGAACATTGTGTAAAAATAAAAGAAACATTTATTGAGGTAATGAAAGAAAAAGGTTCAACAAAAGTAGAAATTAAAAATGGTGATAACGAACAAATTGTAAATGCACGGCAAGATTATGTTAACGAAGAAGATTTTAAAAAAATATTGGAAAAATTAAAACAATATATGGTTAAAAGGTCTTTATATAAATTTACACTTAATAAAGACGAATTTATAAAAAATTGCAGTGATATTATAAATAAATATTTGGAAAATATAAAAGATACCAACAGAATTATAATAACTACCGCAAAAGTTTCAAATGAAGAAAATAAAGTTCTTGTAGAAAAACAATTTAGTGAAGAAAGAGAAGTTTACGGCAGTGATACGGAAAACAAAAAAACGGATTTGGAAATAATAGATTTTATAATGTATCACACAAAAATGCCGAGACTTGCAATTTATAAAATATTAAAAGGTGTAAAAGATGAATATAAAAAATTCTTGAATGTTCAAGATATTTTAGATGAAATTACGGATAAAATTCAAAAATATTTGGAAATTCAAAAAGCTAAAAATGTAGGAACTTATGAAGTTATTGCAGGTTATGAACTTGATTGGGGAAAAATAATTGAAACAGATATTATAGATGATGAAGCATTTACAAAAGTAAAACAAGTTTTTCAAACAAACCTGTCAAAAAGAAAAGCATTAAATAAGTACTATAAAACGGATAGTGCCGGCGAATATGACTTTGCACAAAAGCTCGAAAATTCTCCTTCGGTAATTTTGTTTACAAAATTAAAAAAAGGCGGTTTTATAATTGATACTCCTTACGGTAATTATTCACCGGATTGGGCGGTTGTTGTAAAACAGGAAGATAGTCAAGACCATAAAATGTATTTTATAATAGAATCTAAATTTGATAAAGATGTTGAGAATTTAACCGATGTTGAGAAAGATAAAATAAGATTAGCAACTTTACATTTTAGAGCAGTTGCAGGAAACGATATAAAATTTAATTGGATTAAAGATTATAACGACTATAAACACAAATTCGGTGTTGTGGAAGTTAACTAATAATTTGTTGTTTAAAAGTATAAAACCGTAAATTTACGAAGTTTGCCGGTTTTAGGGATAAAAAACGGCAAAATGTATTTTGACCTAAACAAAATATTTTACAATTTAATTTTTATTTGTTATAATAACCCGCTATAATAATACGGTAAATAAGAGAAAAATTTATAATTAAAAATATAAATTTTTATCGTAAGTAAATTTAGCTTTAGGGAAGTAAAAAAATGGAAAAAGATTTACAAACATTAAGACATTCGACATCACATCTTATGGCAGCTGCCGTTCTCGAATTGTTTCCGGGAACAAAAGTTGCCATAGGTCCTTCAATTGAAGACGGTTTTTATTATGACTTCGACAGAAAAGAACCTTTTACCGTTGAAGATTTGTCAAAAATAGAAGAAAAAATGCACGAACTTGCAAAAAAGGATGATCCTTTTATTTGCACAACGGTTAAAAAAGAAGATGCCATAAAGCTCTTTGAGGAAAAAGGCGAAAAATATAAAAAAGAGTTGGCAGAGGCAATTGCCGACGATACCGTAACATTTTATCAGTCGGGAGAATTTACGGATCTTTGCAGAGGACCTCATATCAAGTCAACAGGTGAAATAAAACATTTTAAACTTTTATCCGTTGCAGGGGCTTATTGGAGAGGAGATTCTGACAGAGAACAGTTGCAAAGAATTTACGGGACGGCATTTTATACAAAAAAAGATTTGGACGAATATTTAAATAAATTGGAAGAAGCTGCCAAAAGAGATCACAGAAAGCTCGGTAAAGAACTTGATTTGTTCTCTATAAACGATGCCGTCGGTGGCGGGCTTGTTTTGTGGCATCCTAAAGGTGCAATGCTCAGAAATATAATCGAAACCGAATGGAAACAATTCCATTTGGATAACGGATATGATTTGTTATGTACTCCTCATATTGCAAGCGAAGAACTGTATGCAATAAGCGGACATTTACAGACTTATTCGGAAAATATGTATGCACCGATGGAAATCGAGGGCAAACCTTACAGAGTAAAACCTATGAACTGCCCCATGCACTTGATGATTTATAAAACAAAACTTCATTCTTACAGAGAACTTCCCATAAGATACGGAGAATTGGGAACGGTTTACAGATTTGAAAAGTCCGGTGTTCTGCACGGTCTTATGAGAGTAAGAGGTTTTACTCAGGACGACGGACATGTTATCGTTCAGCCGGAACTTTTGGAAGAAGAAGTTTTAACAGTATTTAAAATGGCAATAAATTGTTTGCAGATGTTCGGTTTTAAAGAATATAAAATTTATCTTGCTACAAGACCTGAAAAAAAATATGTGGGCGAAATAGAAAAATGGAACGATGCCGAAAAATCTCTTGAAAACGCTTTGAAGAAAACAGGTTATGATTATGAAATTGATGCGGGCGGCGGAGCATTTTACGGTCCTAAGATAGATATTAAAATTAAAGATGCTATCGGAAGATTGTGGCAATGCTCTACGATACAGTTCGATTTCAATTTGCCCGAAAGATTTGATATTTATTATATAGATAAAGAGGGTAAAAAAGCAAGACCTTATATGGTTCACAGAGCATTGATGGGTTCTTTTGAAAGATTTATCGGTGTTTTGCTTGAGCATTATGCAGGTGCGTTACCTGTATGGTTGTCGCCTGTTCAAGCTGCAGTTTTAAATATTGCTCCCGAGCAGGAACAGTATTGTAAAGATGTCGTTAAGAAATTAAAAGAAGCAGGCATCAGAGTAAACCTCGACGACAGAAACGAAAAAATCGGTCATAAGATAAGAGAAAATGCAATGCAGAAAATTCCGTATCTTTTGGTTGTCGGCGGAAAAGAAGTTGAAGCTGGTGCCGTTGCCGTAAGAGCAAGAGGCAACAAAGATTTAGGTTCAATGCCCGTCGAAAAGTTCATTGAGTTAGTAAAAGATGATGTAAAAAATAAAAGATAAAAACGACGGAAGAATAGATGATTGGATGACCGGAAGAATAGAGATAAATCTTCTAATCTTCCAATCTTCCAATCTTCCAAAAAAGAGGTTAAAAATGGCATATACTGGATTAATAAATAAGTATCGCAAATACTTGCCGGTAAGCGAAAAAACTCCGGTAATAACATTACACGAGGGAAATACTCCTTTGATTCCCGCAAGAAACCTGGCAAAAGAAATAGGGTTCCCGGGGACAATATATTTTAAATATGAGGGACTCAATCCTACCGGTTCTTTTAAGGATAGAGGTATGACGATGGCCGTATCAAAAGCCGTCGAAGAAGGAAGCAAGGCTGTTATTTGTGCATCTACCGGAAATACTTCGGCGTCTGCCGCAGCTTATGCCGCAAGAGCAGGAATAAAATGTGTGGTTTTAATTCCCGAGGGGAAAATTGCTTTGGGAAAACTTTCTCAGGCTGTTATGCACGGAGCATTGGTTCTTGAAATAGACGGAAATTTTGATAAAGCACTTGAACTTGTAAAAGATTTAAGCAAAAATTATCCGTTGACTTTGGTAAATTCCATTAATCCTTACAGAATACAGGGACAGAAAACAGGAGCATTTGAAATTTGCGAATATTTGGAACAGGCTCCGGATTATCAGTTTATGCCCGTCGGTAATGCAGGAAATATTACCGCTTATTGGAAAGGTTATAAAGAATTCAATCAGTTATTCCCCGATAAATACAAACTTCCTAAAATTATGGGCTTTCAGGCAGAAGGTGCTGCCCCTATCGTTAGAGGCTATCCGATAGAAAAGCCGGAAACTTTGGCTACAGCAATAAGAATAGGTAACCCCGCTTCTTGGAAAACTGCGGAAGAAGCAAGAGACGAGTCTAAAGGTGTAATAGATATGGTTTCCGACGACGAAATTATTGAAGCGTATAAAATGATAGCAAGATACGAAGGTGTTTTTGCAGAGCCTGCTTCGGCATCATCATTTGCGGGACTTTTAAAATATACAAGAAAAGGATATTTCAAAGATCAGAAAGATTTGAAAGCCGTTTGTATATTGACGGGACATGGTTTGAAAGATCCCGACAATGCAATTAAATCTGCAACAAAACCAATGAAAGTACATTCAGAAATGACCGAAATAATTAAAGCTATAGGACTTTAATTAAACCGGATATAGCAAAATATCATTATTTTATAAACAGGATAAAAATAGGATTAAAAGAATATAAGATAGTATTACATACAGGGAATAGACATTAATTCTTTTATTATTGATTTGTCGTATTCTTGTAATTATTTAGATATTACGACAAATTATTCGTGGGTAAAAGGTGATGGTTCTTATTGTTCAGTAATTCTTTCCGTAGGATATAAATTTAGTTTTTAAATATTTTCTTTAAATGTCCGATTGTGGTAAGTATTAAGATCTTATAGATGATATCTGTTGAAGCCGTAAATAAAATTGTTATTGTAATGTTAGAATAAGCACCAAATAAAAAAACAGATAAAATAAATAATAATTCAATTACGCAAGAGAGCTTTTCAAAGTTCAATTGAAAAGTTCTCTTTGCTTTTTTGAAATAAAAAAACATAAAAATATAAAAACATAAAATAAAAAGAATAATTAATAAAATAAAGTTTAAATATTTCGTCGGGGGAATATTGTTATTTGCGAAAACAACTAACGAAAAATATAGAAAAAATATTCTGTCTGTATAAAAAAATATTTTTTTCTTTGAAAAATAATATAAAGCAAAAATTATTAGATAGCATAACAGAATATATGAATTAAAATTTGTAAATGAATCAAAATTGTTTAAAAACAGACTTACTAAAAATACCGGTAACAACCATATTGATAGAGTGTTTTTAAATATTATAAAAAAATTCACGGAATATTTTTCCTTTATTTATTAAAATAAAAATTGTATAATTTTATATCATAGTAAATGATATTTTTTTTTGCAAGATTTTGCAATGAAAAATCTTGCATAATTGTTTTTTTATACGATATATTAAGGAGCATAAATATGAATATTTTATCCGGTACATATTCAACACTTATACAGACGGTAGCTGTTTTGTTCGGACTGGGACTTTTGATTTTTATTCATGAACTCGGACATTTTACGATGGCTAAAATTTATAAGGTTAAAATTTTAAAATTTGCATTCGGGTTCGGAAAAGAATTAATAGGTTTTACAAAAGGCGAAACAAGATATTCAATATGCCTTTTCCCTTTCGGCGGAATGGTTGCTATGGCAGGAGAAAATCCTGACGAAGCAACCGGAAAAGAGGGGGAATTTCTTTCTCTTAAATGGTACAAAAAAGTAATGATAGCTTTTTGCGGACCGCTTATGAATTATGTTCTTGCCGTTTTAATTTTTGCTTTTGCTTTCAATATTTGGGGCTTAACAAATATATCTGCGGATGCTTCAATAGGATATTTGTCTGAGGAAAATTGTGCGGCAAAAGCCGGGCTTATGAAAGGCGACAAAATATTGTCGGTTGACGGTGTCCAAATAAAAGATTGGTTTGATTTGACAAAAAACTTGAAAGAAAAAGCCGATAAAGAAGTTGAGTTTGTCGTGCAGAGAGAAGAACGGGAATTGAATTTTAAATTTGTTCTTGATAAAAATCCCAATACCGGTTCGGGAATGCTTGGCATACAGCCGAAAATTACAAAAGAAAAGGTTTCATTTTTTAAATCTTTTTATTATGGTATAAACACATCAATATATCAATCAACATTTACACTGAAGTATTTATGGGAAAAGATTGTTTCATGGGAGAAACCCGAAGTTGCGGGACCTATAGGAGTAATACAGGTAATGGCAAAGTCAGCCAAATCCGGCATGGAAAGCTATGTAAGGCTTCTTGCCGTAATTTCCGTGGCGTTGGGGCTTTTCAATTTGCTTCCTATCCCTCTTGTTGACGGGGGAATGATAGTTCTTTTTATCGTCGAGGGAATAATAAGGAAACAAATCGGATTGAAAGTTATTCAGATTTATAATACGATAGGTTTAAGTCTTATTCTTATAATATTTTTATTTGCTACATACAATGACTTGATCAGGCTTGGCATCGATAAGTTGTTTAAATAGCGAGGTAATTTATGTTTACCAGAGAAAAAACAAAAGTAATAAATATCGGCGGGGTACAAATCGGTGGCGGGAACCCCGTAGCCATACAGTCTATGACAAATACGAATACTCAGGATTGGAAAGCTACCGTAAAACAGATAAGAGAACTTGAAGAAGTCGGTTGCGAAATAATAAGAGTTTCTGTGCCGGATATGGAGTCCGCAAAAAATATTAAGTATATAAAAAAACATATTCATATTCCGCTTGTTGCCGATATACATTTTGACCACAAACTTGCACTTGAGGCAATAAAGCAGGGTATAGATAAACTTAGAATTAATCCCGGTAATATCGGTTCGAAAGAAAAAGTGCAGGAACTTGTAAAAGAAGCAAAAAAAGCTCATATTCCCATAAGAATAGGAGTTAGATCGGAAGAGCGTCGTGTAGG
>CALGGE010000060.1 GCA_937916125.1 uncultured Elusimicrobia bacterium
CCCTTCGGGAAAAAACTTTTGCCGTTAATCAGTTTTTTGTCTCAAAAATTGTTCGCTCATAGACGGCTACAGGCTGCACTCAAACATATTCCCTTTTTGCTCCGTTTTTCTGCCGTTCTCAACTCTTCAACTTTTCAACTATTCAACTGTTCAACTGTCGTTGTAGTTGCCGTTCATTGTACATTGTACATCATACATTGTACATTGCCGTTCCCAACTCTTCAACCTTTCAACTATTCAACTGTTCAACTGTCGTTATCAACTGTTCAACTAAAATCGCTTTGCGATTTTTCCAGCTTTTTCTTCAACAAATAAAATTTTATATATTTTACAAAAATATAATACGAACTCAATACTGCCCAAATAAATCCTTCCATACCGTCCAAAAAGCCAAGTTTTAAAATATAAGATTTTATAAACCCTATCGGAGGTCTGAAAATCACATCAGTAATATAAAACTTTTTATTTTTATCATATCTTTTTTCGGCGTCCAAAGACGTATATTGATCAAACTTTTTAAAATAATTATTTAAATTCGGAAAAGAATTATGATAAAAAACATTTTTAAGCGAAGACGTTTTACCTGACACTTCAAGACATTCATGTACCGAACCGCCTACATATTTCGACAAAGATTTTCTTGCAAGTCTCATACGGGATTCTCTTGCGATACCGGAATATTTCATCCGCTTACCGAGAAAAGAGTTTACTCTTGTTAAATAAAATCCGTCATAATCAACAACGTCTTTTTCAACCAAAACATCCTTTATTTCTTCTTTAAGTTCTTTCGACAGAATTTCATCCGCGTCCAAATGAAGTACCCACTCATTTTCGGCAAGAGACAAAGCAAAATTTTTTTGCTCGGAGAAATTATCAAATTTTCTCGTAAAAATTTTTGCATTAAACTTTTTGGCTGTTTCCACCGTTTTATCGGTCGAACCGCTGTCAAGTATAACAATCTCACTTACCAATCCTCGTACGCTCTCAAGAGATTTGGCAATATTTCCCGCCTCATTTTTTGTAATCATTACAAGAGATATTTTCATTTATTCTTCACAAATTTCCTTATTACAAAATTTTCAAATTTATTTCTGTTTTTTTCAAAATATTTTAATAATGACGAATTATACATTTTCTTTTTATCAAATGTCATCTTATCGTCGCTGCCTAACCCGCCGTAATGATATACTCTGCTTCCAGGAAGATAACATATTTTCTTGCCTGAAAGTTTCAACTGTCTGAAAAGATCGGTCTCTTCCAAATAGAAAAAATATCTTTCGTCAAAACAACCGACCTGCTCCATATATTTTTTATTTATTATAAAGCATGCTCCGCGCAAAGAATTGACTTTGTAACATTTCCCCTCTTTGTAAAAATTTTCTTTTACGGAAACGTACAATTTTATAAAAGGTTTAAAAAGTTCCGTCCACAAAGTAGCTTCGGGATAGACGGATTTTTGAATTGTATTGTTTTTCCTTATAAGACGAGGACCTATAACGGCAATACCGTCGTCGGAAACAATTTTATTATACAATAAAGAAACAGAGCCTTTGGTTATTTCCGTATCGGTATTTATGTATAAAATATAATCGCCGGCGGAATTTCTAAAGCCCTGATTTGCAGCTTTTGCGAAACCGAGATTATCACTGTTTTTTATAACTAACGTGTCAGGATATATTTTTAAAACTTCATCAATTGACCCGTCGGTACTGTTGTTATCAACTATTATCCGTTGTGCATTTTTCGACGATGTTATTTCGTCATTGTTATCCAAAGCTTTAAGACAGTCAAACAGTACTGACTTTGAATTTCTGGTAACTAATACTATTGAAAGTTTACTCAATTATATCCTCACAATTTTTGACGATTTTAAAGATTTTGTTGCGTTTCTGGTATCAAAAACAAGGTTTGCTTTTTTTACGATATCAACATAATCTACGTTTGTGTGATCCGTTAAAATCACAACGGCATCATATTTTGAAAGGTTTGAAATATTTTTTTCGGACTTTAATATTTTATCGGCAACTTTTACCGTCGGAATATAGTAGTCATAATAAGAAAGTTTAGCCTGTTTTTTCAACAATAGAGTCATTACGTCAAGTGCGGGAGATTCTCTTAAATCGGCGACATCTTTCTTATATGCCACGCCCAAAACAAGTATCTTCGAATTTTTTATTGATTTTGATTTTTCGTTTAAAGCATCCGCGAGTTTGGTTACAACATATTCCGGCATCTTGGAATTTATTTCACCGGCAAGCTCGATAAATCTGGAATAGAAATTCAATGTTTTTAATTTCCATGAAAGATAATGCGGGTCAAGAGGAATACAATGCCCGCCGATTCCCGGACCCGGAGTAAACTTCATAAAGCCGAAAGGTTTTGTTGCCGATGCATCTATTACTTCCCAAACATTTAAGCCTAATCTGTCGCACATTAAAGCAACTTCGTTAACAAGCCCTATATTTACGGCTCTGAAAGTATTTTCCAAAAGTTTTACCATTTCGGCAGCTTCCGTAGAAGATACTTTATGAACGTTCGTAAAACTGCCGTAAACCTGACATGCGAGTTTGGCAGATTTATCGCATATTCCGCCGACAACTTTCGTCGTATTTGCTATCGTAAACTTCTTGTTCGCGGGATCTATTCTTTCGGGGCTGAATGCCAAATAAAAGTCTTCTCCGCCTTTTAAGCCCGTTTCTTCAAGCATGGGCAATACCAATTCTTTTGTAGTTCCGGGATAAGTAGTGGATTCAAGAATTATCAACTGTCCTTTACGCAAATTATCTTTTATTTCGTTTGTTGCGGAAACTATATAAGAAACATCGGGATCTTTCGACTTTCTTAACGGTGTAGGCACACAAATTATTATTACATCAAGTTTCGATATAGCCTTAAAATTTGTCGTAGCGGAAAGTTTCTTTGCTTCAACAAGCTCTTTAATATCGGCGGTAGCAATATCTCCGATATAAGATTTTTTATTATTAATATTTTCAACTTTCTTGGCATCAACTTCCAAACCCGTTACGGTAAAACCTTTCTTTGCAAGTTCCACTGCCAAAGGAAGCCCGACATAACCGAGACCTATAACACCTATTTTAGCTGACTTCGAATTAATTTTATTCATTAAGTCTATATACATTTTGCTCTCCTTAAAAAAAATTGTTTTACAATTTTACATTCTTAAACCAGCTCTTATTTTCCAAATACCAATCTACGGTATTTTTTATCCCCTGTTCCAAAGAAACGGTCGGCTTCCAGTTCAATATTTTTTCGGCTTTGGAAATATCCGCCCAAGTCGAAACTATATCTGCTTTATGGAACGGTTTTTTATTCAATTTTGCTTTCTTGCCTAAATGCCGTTCTATCAAACCGATTACATAATTTAACGAAATAGGGTTATTGCCACCACCGAGATTTATAATTTCAAAGCCTACATTTTTTAATGCTTTTATCGTTCCTTTTGCAATATCGTCAACATAAGTAAAATCTCTGCTTTGAGAACCGTCGCCGAACAGTTCAATGGGAGTTCCTTCATCTATCCATTTGATAAACCTTATTATACTCATATCCGGACGACCTGCAGGACCGTAAACCGTAAAATATCTGACGATGGAAATATCTGTTCCGTACAAGTAGTGATAAGAATAACACATTGCTTCGGCACCTTTTTTGGATGCCGCATAAGGAGAAATGGGAGTGTTTACCGCAAGCGTTTCGGTAAAAGGCATTTTTTGCCCTGCATAAAGTGACGATGTAGAGGCAAGAACAAATTTTTTAATTTTATATTCTCTGCAGATATCAAGAAGATTTAATGTTCCCATTGTGTTGGTTGATACATACACGAACGGATTTTCCATACTGTATCTGACGCCTGCACGGGCGGCCAAATTGATTACTGCGGTTACTTTATGTTTTTTAAAAATTTTCTCAAGAGCTTTTTTATCTTCTATATCTGTTTTGTAAAATTTAAAATTCTTATATTTTTTTAATTGTTTCAGTCTGTAATTTTTTATTTTAATATCATAATAATCGTTTATATTATCTATACCGATAATTTCCTTTTTCGACTTCAACAAAAGCTCTGCCGTCTTATTTGCAATAAATCCTGCAACACCGGTAACAACTATACTCATATTAACCTCTTTTCGCGATAAAAATATACACGAGTATATTATACAAAAAAAATTACTCTTAAGCAATTTTTTGCATACGCCGCCAAGCTGAAATTTTACTGTTTTTTTATGAATAGATTTTGGTTATTTTTTTGACTACGATATCTGCTTGCGACAGATATTGTTTCGGCAAACTTGTGGTAACGGCAACACAAAACATTTTTGCCGCTTTTGCCGCCTTTATACCGTTTGGAGCATTTTCTATTACCAAACATTGATTGGGCTTAAGGTTCAATTCTTTTGCCGCGGTTAAATAAGAATCGGGATGAGGTTTACCTCTTTTTACCATATCGGCGGAAATTATTACATCAAACATTTTAATAATTTTTTTAGGCAACATGGACATAACTTTTTGTTTTGACGACCCCGTAACTATGGCGGTTTTGAAATTTTCTTCTTTTAATTTTTTTAAAACAATTTCTATATCGTCGAAAAGAAACACTTTAAAATATTTTTTAAAAATCTTATTCCTTAAATTCAATACTGCCTGAACTTTTTTATCATCAAACTTAATTCCGTCTCTCTCAAAAAATCTTCTTACGCAACTGTCGCTTTTTTCGCCCTCTTTTTCATAAATATCAAATGGTGATACGGTAACTTTATATTTTTTCAAAGCTTCAAACCACGATATAAAATGATACGGCATGGAATCGACAATCACCCCGTCCATATCAAATAAAACTGCCTTAAAATTTTTTATATTCATATATTTTTCCCCATCAAAAATCGATAAATTTTTTTGCAAGAAGATAATTTCTGTAATACAGACAAATATCCGCAAGAACAAGAGCAAAATTAAAGATATACAAATAAAAAACACCGTCCATATTATATACCAATTTATGCAGCATTCCCGCAATATAACCTATTTCAACAACACACATAAACAGTAAACTTTTCCCTACATTACGACGAGACGTATAACTTTTATAAATCGAAAAAGGCCACGCACTTGCAAAACATAACAACATTATTATTTCAAAAATACTCATTGCTATTCCTCTTATTTATTCTGATTATATATCTCAATAAAATTATCCTAAGAAATTTTTATTTTTACAAAAACAATATATAAATTTATTAAAAGTTTATTCCTGCGACAAAGCCGGTAGAGAAGGCAGCCTGGAGATTGAAGCCGCCAGTCGGACCGTCAATATCAAGAATTTCTCCGCAAAAGTAAAGATTATCAATAATTTTTGATTTCATTGTTTTTTGGTCAACTTCATTAAGACTTACTCCGCCTTTTGTTACAATAGCCTCTTCAATGGGACGTGTGGATGTTATTCTGAATTTCATACTTCTCAAACCGTCAAAAATTTTCTTTCGTTTTTCTTTATTGACGCTCGAGCAACTTTCCGTCAATTTAATATTATTTTTCTTCATAAAGACATCCGTCATTTGAAGAGGAAGAAGAGTTTTTAACATATTTTTTATCGGCAATTTACCGAAATTGTTTAACTCTCTGATAAGTCTATCGTCAAGCTGTTTATCATCCAATGCAGGTTTAAAATTTATTGATATTTCCACATTATGTTTTTTATCCAAAAGTTCGTAAACGAAAGAACTTACCGTCAATATAAGCGGCCCGGTAAGCCCGAAATTTGTAAATTCTATTTCACCGAAAAGTTTTTTCTTTTCGATATTATCGGCAAGAACCGTAATTTCTATATTTTTAAGTTTCAGTTTGTTTAATTGTTTTATCAACTTATCATCCGAAACCAACGGCACAAGAGCAGGCGACGGTTTTATTACGGTATGTCCCAAATTTTCCGCCAAAACATAACCGCTCCCGTCCGAACCGGTCAACGGATAAGATTTTCCGCCCGTTGCAAGAATAAATTTTTTCGCAAGAAATTTACGACCGTCTTTCAAGATAACTTCTTTTATTTTTTTATCTTCGGTAATAAATTTTTCAACCGTGCAGTTTGCGAGAATTTTAGCATTATTGTTTTTAACAAATTTTATTAGTGCATTAACTATATCGCAAGCATCATTACTCTCCGGGAAATATCTGCCGCCTCGTTCCAAACGACACTTTACGCCAAGCTCTTCAAAAAAGTTTATCGTATCCGTATTGAAGAATTTATTGAATGCACCGTATAAAAACTTACCGTTATTACCGAACCGTGAAATAAATTCTTTCAGTTCGGCACTGTTGGTAACATTGCATCTGCCTTTACCCGTAATGGAAAGTTTTATTGCCGGACGGGATTTTTTCTCTAAAATTAAAACGGACTGCCCGTTTTTTGCGGCAGTTCCCGCAGCCATAAGTCCCGCTGCTCCTGCACCGATTACTATAACGTCATACATTTTTTTATTCCGCTATTTCGATTTTAAACCGTTTAACAACTCGTCAATTTTTTTATGGAGAGTATTTATATCGTTTGTATCGTTGACAAATGTTATATCCGCCATTTGGCAACAAAGTGCAACCTGTTGCCCCGAGCCTGAAGACTGAGATTCTTTTTTTTCAAGTTCAATAAATTTCTCTAAAGTTTCGGGATCTCCGGGACGTTTTCTCGTCTGCATTCTTGCAAAACGAAGTTCCTGCGGAGCATCAACATTTATTAAAATAAAATCTTTTATCGTCTTAAAAGTTTTTACCTCTTCACTGTGTCTGATGGAAGTGATACAGTAATCTTTACCGTTTTGAAATTTCTTTATAACGGACTTTGCCAAAACTCCGTTACCGTTATTCTGTCTTAATTCCGTTCCGAACTTAATTAAATTTTCTCTTGTCGGTTCGATATTTTGTTCTTTCATTAAAAGCCTTATTTCGTCGGACAACGAAAAATGCGTAAACCCGTTATTTTTCACAATATAATCCGCTACTGTATCTTTACCCGAACAATACGAACCTGTCAATCCTATAATCATTTATACTCCCCTTAACAGAATGTAAAATGTACAACAAAATTTGCTTCGCAAATTTTCCAATATTCTAAGATTCTTCTCGGCAAGTTTTGCCGAATTTTATACTAAAAGAAAATCTGTGTGTCATACCTATATCGCCGTAAGGTATAAAAGCATAATCAAAACCATAATCCGAATATTGCAAACCGAACCCGAGCGTAAGCCAATTAAAACCCGGGACATCTTTATTTCTGCCGTCGTAACCTGCCCTTAATGCAAGCTCCGCATTTTTTGCAATTTCAATATAATATTCCGTTCCGAAATTAAAATAAATCTCATTATCTCGAGGGAAATTCAAATCCAAAGATACCAGCCAGTCATAAGTAACAAAATGAGAAATACCTGTTTTAAATAACATCGGCAAATTTTCTTCTTCGTTATTAAATTTCATTTTAGTTCCGACATTTGTCAAAGCGGCACCTACGGATGTTCTGTAATTATTAAAATCATAATTCACTCCGAAGTCAACGGCGACTGCGGATGCGGAATTTTCAATTTTCGAATATATATATTTTAAGTTTGCACCGTAATAAATACTTTTATAGTTATTGGCATACGATAAATACAATGCCATATCGAGAGGAGAAAAAGAACCGTAACTCACATTGGTATTATCAACTCTGTCCATATTCCCGTAAGAAACATATTGAACGGCAGTACCGAAAACACCATATTTTTCCGTCGGTAACGCAAAAGCCAACCACTGATAACTGATATCCTCAAACCAAACGGCATGCGAAAAAGAAAGTTCTTTTCTGTTTGTGTAACCTAAATTTGACGGATTCCAATAAATTGAATCCGCACCCGTATAAACGCTTGCGACGGCATTTCCGAGAGAGGCACTTCTTGCACCTATACCGAGCTTTAAAAATTGTGCCGTAGAAGTACCGACGTCATCTTTCGAAAAGAATGCATAAATATCCGCGAAAGAAAAAATTAAAAGCGAAAAAACGATGATTGAAATTTTAATATTTTTCATATTTTTTATATTATAGCATATTATTTAAATAATCAAAAGGTTTTTTTTTGAAAAAATTTTTGCTATAATATTTACATTATGGGAAAACTGGCACTGTTAAAAGAAGACATTCAAACAATTGTAGAAAAAGATCCTGCTAACAGATCTTATCTGGAAGCACTTTTGTGCTATCCGGGACTGCATGCCATATGGTCTCACAGGTTTGCACATTATTTGTGGAAACATAAATTTTATTTGATTGCAAGAACACTTTCGCAGATTACAAGATTTTTTACAGGCATAGAAATACATCCCGGTGCAAAAATCGGCAGAAGATTTTTCATTGATCACGGTATGGGTGTTGTTGTAGGAGAAACCACAATTATCGGCGACGATGTTTTGTTGTACAAAGGCGTTGTTTTAGGAGGAACTTCTTTAAGAAAAGAAAAGAGACATCCTACTTTGGGCAACAATATTATTGTGGGGTCAAATGCCATTGTTATGGGAGCAATTACCATCGGCGATAATGCCAGAATCGGTGCTGCTTCGGTCGTAACGCACAATGTTCCCGCTAATTCAACCGCAGTAGGTATTCCCGCAAGAGTAAAGATGGGCGAAACGAAAAAAGAAATTTGCAATTTGGAACATTCCAAACTGCCCGATCCCGTAGCGGATGCAATGAAATATATTTTGGATAAACAAAGGAAGCTGGAAGAAAGAATTTCAAAAATCGAAAACAAAAACGGCTTTTAAGGTATCTGTCGGAGCGTTTTCGATTTCGCCTTTATCACAGAGAGCGGCAATTTCAGGATTAATCGGCATTTTTGCAACGGCAGAAATGCCGAATTTTTTGGCAACTTCGTCTATTTTGCTTTCACCGAAAATTTTTATTTCTTTTCCGCAATCGGGACATTTGACATAACTCATATTTTCAACCAATCCCAATATCGGAATATCCATCATTTTTGCCATATTTACGGCTTTTTCCACTATCATTGATACCAATTCCTGCGGTGAAGTTACAACAATTATTCCGTCAACCGGAATAGTTTGAAAAACCGTCAAAGGAACGTCCCCCGTTCCCGGAGGCATATCTATAAACATATAATCAACTTCATTCCAAAGTACATTTTTCCAAAATTGTTTTATTACGCCTGTAATAACAGGACCTCTCCATATCACGGGATCGGTTTCTTTCTCAAGCAACAGATTTGACGACATTATGCTTATACCTTTCTTACTTTTTACCGGAAAAATATTTCCCGTATTATCCGTAAAAGGTTTATCTTTTATACCGAATATTTTCGGAATGGACGGGCCTGTAATATCGGCATCCAGAATAGCGGTTTTATAACTTTTATTTGCAGTTGCAACGGCAAGTAATGAAGTTACCAAAGTTTTTCCGACACCGCCTTTACCGCTGACTATTCCTATAATTTTTTTTACTTTTGTTGTTTCGTGAGGTGTTTCAATAAATTTTTTATCCATATATGCTCCTGTTATTTACCGTTATATTCACATAACCGCTTTATCGGGCAGATATCACACTTAGGACGTCGGGCAATACATACCCTTCTTCCCAAAGTCTGTATAAGAAACGAAATATTTTTCCAATATTTTTTCGGAATTATTTTCATTAAATCCTGTTCTATTTTTACGGGATTGCTGTTTTTTGATAAACCTATCAGGTTTGTTAACCTTATCACATGCGTATCGACGGCAATACCGACATTTATTCCGTATCCGCTGCCGAGAACAATATTTGCCGTTTTTCTTGCTACGCCTTTAAGCGTAATAAGTTCTTCCATGGTTTTGGGAACTTTCCCGTTATATTCTTTAAGAATAATATTTGCAGTCGTAATTATATTTTTTGCTTTATTTCTGTAAAATCCCGTCGATTTAATATCGTTTTCAAATTCTTTCAAATCGGCATTTGCATAATCCCGAACGGTCTTATATTTTTTAAAAAGTGTTTTGGTTACAATGTTTACTCTTTTGTCGGTACACTGTGCCGAAAGTATGGTTGCAACCATAAGTTCAAACACATTGGAAAACTCCAACGCTATGTCAACACCTTTATATTCTTTATCGAGAATTTTGATAATTTTATTTACTTTGGTTTGTTCCATTTTATTTTCTAAAAAAAATAAGCCCTATCCGAAGGAAGGACTTCTTTATTTTTATCTTGGCGGGAACGACGGGATTTGAACCCGCGGTCTCTGCCTTGACAGGGCAGTGTGTTAAACCAGGCTACACCACATTCCCAAGACCAAATTTATGCCGAATATTGTACAAAAATCTTATTTTTTTGTCAATAAAAATTTTACTTTGCGGTTTTTGCGGTTTTTGAATATTTAGGACAAAATAAAAAACGCAAGTGCGATGTGTATATTTTATGATACCAAGCACTTGCGTTTTTAAATTGCAACTAAACTATTTTGTTATAAATAAATTTTATTTTATAACTTCTTCGCCGCAGAGATTGCAAATCTTTTCCCATTTTGCGTCAACATCTGCCTGAATATTAGCCAACAATTCGGCATTTTGAGGTTTCAACAAATGTTTGAATCTTGACTGCTGTTTGAAGAAATCACCGACGGGAAGTTTCTTTCCGCCTCTGGGTTTCATGGTCATTTTGTATTTGCCGTTTTCTACTTCATAAACGGGCCAAATACATGTATCAACAGCAAGACGAACCATTTCCATGGAATCTTCCGGTTTACAACCCCAACCGAGTCTGCAGGGAGTCAACACATTGATAAATGTAGGACCGTCGGTATTTAATGCTTTTTGAACTTTAGTAATATAATCGTTCCAGTTACCGATAATAGCCTGTGCCGCATAAGGAATATTATGAGCAACCATAATTGCGGTTAAATCTTTCTTAGGCTGTTCCTTACCCTGTTTAACTTTTCCGACGGGAGAAGTGGTAGCACTTGCACCCTGAGGCGTAGCACTGCTTCTCTGAATACCGGTATTCATATATGCTTCGTTGTTATAGCAAACATAAAGCATTCTGTGTCCTCTTTCCATTGCTCCAGAAAGAGACTGAAGACCGATATCATAAGTTCCGCCGTCACCGCCGAATGCTATAAACCTGATAGGTTCATCTGCCATTTTACCTTGTCTGATTAAACTTTTATATGCTGCTTCTATTCCGCTTGCCGTAGCTGCGGAGTTTTCAAATGCACTGTGGAAGAAAGGAGTTTTCCAAGCCGTGTAAGGAAAGACTGAAGTTGAAACTTCCAAACAACCCGTTGCACTTACTACTACAACAGGTGTGTCGCCTGCTGCTATAAGAGTCTGCCTTGCAACAACGCCTGCACCGCAACCGGCACAAAGCCTATGACCGCCGGTAACTCTTTCGGCATTTTGACTTAACTGTTTTAAATTTGCCATTTTTATATTCTCCTGAATTGAATTCTGATTATTTTATTCTTACGTTTATATATTCGACCGTTTTTGAAGCTTGTGCTTTACCCTTAGCAACTTCATCTAAGTGCATATAAACATCTTTAATATGATTCATATCAATTTCTCTTCCGCCCAAACCGTAAACATAATTTTCGGCTTTAGGACCTGTTACACCGTTGGCATACATTGCACTTACCACATCGGAATATACCGGTGCAAACGTTCCCGCACAAGAATCCGCTCTGTCCAATACAGCCAAAGCTTTAACATTAGCCAAATCTTTTGCAATTTCGTCCGCGGGGAAAGGTCTGAAAATTCTTATTTTTATAAGACCTGCTTTTATGCCTTTTTCCCTCAATTCGTTGATAACGGCTTTTGTAGTTCCTGCTGCGGAACCTATCGTAACGATAGCTATTTCAGCATCGTCCATTTGATATTTTTCATAGAAACCGTATTCTCTTCCGAATTTATTTTTGAAATCTTTTGCTACGTCAAGAATTATTTTTTTGGCATCTCTCTGAGCCTGTGCCAACTGATATCTGTGTTCAAAATAATAATCCTGCATTTCGATAGAACCTAAAGTGAAAGGTCTCTTGTAGTCGAGAAGTTTTCTGTCGGGATTGTATGTTCCTACAAATTCTTTTACATCTTCATCGGGATAAACTTCAGCTGCAGCCATACAATGAGAAATAATGAAACCGTCTGTCGTTACCATTGTAGGAAGTTTTGCGGTTTCTGCAATTCTTACGGACTGAATCATATTGTCATAAGCTTCCTGGGGATCTTCAGAATAAATCTGTATCCAGCCTGCATCTCTTGCACCCATCGTATCGGACTGATCACCGTGAATATTGATAGGAGCAGACAACGCTCTGTTAACTTCTGCCATAACGATAGGAAGTCTTAAACCTGCCGCAATGTAGAGCATTTCCCACATCAAAGCAAAACCCTGAGAGGATGTTCCCGTCATTGCTCTTGCTCCTGCAACCGATGCTGCTATTGTTGCAGACATTGCCGAATGTTCGCTTTCAACTGCAACAAATTCCGTAGGAACTTTACCGTCTGCAACGAACTGTGAAAATATCTGTACTATTTCCGTTGCCGGTGTAATAGGATAAGCAGCAACAACATCCGGAGAAATCTGTCTCATTGCTTCTGCCATCATTTCGTTACCCGTCTTGGCAACTATTTTACCTTTAGAAAACATAGGTTTAACCATTTTTATATTTACTCCTTATGAATTTTCGTTAATTATTTCTTTTCTTCTTCCATAGTTATTGCTGATATTTTGGGCGGACATTCTCTGGAACATATTCCGCAACCTTTGCAATGATCATAGTCGATACCTACAACTATCATACCTTTTTTGCCTGCAGGATCCTGAGCAATCTGTATTGCGGCATCCGGGCAGTATATCCAGCACGTTAAACAACCTATACATTTATCTTTATTCCAAACAGGTTTTATTGATCTCCAAGGACCTGTTTTAAACTCTGCAGCGGTTCCTGCTTCAACTATTCCGCCTGCAGGAAGTTCTGCAGCTGTTGGTTTGTGTTCTTGTTCTTTCACTTGTTTCCTCCATATATTTGAAACAATTTTTTAAAATTATGAATTTTTTACTTCGTCGTAAGCTCTCTGTATTGATGTAATGTTTCCGTCAATAACTTCAGGTTTGCTTCTGAATTTTACTTCGAGTTTTGCTCTGGTATCTTTCAAAACACCGTCGATATCAAGTGTTCCGATAACTTTTACCAAAGCTCCGAGCATAGGAGTGTTAGGTCTGTTCTGACCGATAGTTTCATTGGAAATTTTTGATGCATCGACAACATAAACCTGTTCTTTTGCGATGCCGAGTTTTTTTGCCATTTCTTCTGCGGAAAAAGATGTATTTACGATAACTTTTCCCTGTGTGCCTACGCCTTCGGTAACATCAACGGCATCTATTAAGGAAGGATCTAAAATTACGACATAATTAGGTTCGGTAACCGAGCAGTGAACCGTAATAGGATCATCACTTACTCTGTTGAAAGATTGAACGGGAGCCCCCATTCTTTCCGGACCGTATTCAGGGAAAGCCTGAATATACTTACCCGTCGATAAAACTGCCTGAGCAAACAACAGGGCTGCGGTTTTTGCACCTTGTCCGCCTCTGCCGTGCCAACGAACTTCAATCATCTTGGACATCTGCCTACTCCTTATTTATAGTTTGTAAAATAACCAAAAGTTCACAAAAAACTGCTTTACGGTTTTTTGTATGGATAAAATTTTATCTATTTAAAAAAAATATGTCAACTTTATATCGACAGGTTTATATTTATATAAAAAAGTTATACTATTCTAACAAATATTTATTATAAAAAGAAAACAAATAAGATATTGTCATAAAGTGAGAATTTCAAATTTCACAAAGAAACAGCACGGCGATTTACATTGAAAGTAAATAAACCGTGCTGCAACATTATAAATTTAAAAGATATAGCAAATTATTTATTTTTTTCTTCGATAATATCTACATTAACTTTTGCCACAACTTCAGGATGAAGTCTGATATTTATTGCAAATTTACCTACTTCCCTGATAGGTGCAGGCAACAAAATATCATGTTTGTTAATTATAAAATCCTGTTCTGCAAAAAGTTTTGCCAAATGAGCGGTTGTGATAGAACCGAAAATTTTTCCGTTTTCACCAATCTTAACCGTAATTGAAAATTCGGCTTTTTCAATTTTCTCGGCAAGAGCCTTTGCATTATTAATAATTTCTTCTCTTTCTTTTTCAAGTCTTGTTTTTTCTCTTTCCCAAATTTTCATATTTTGGGCATTTGCTTCCATAACAAGCTTTTTGGGTAATAAATAGTTTCTTGCAAAACCTGCGGCAACATCCTTTATTTCCCCTTGTCTTCCTACATTTGTTATATCAGTTCTTAAAATAACTTTCATTTATTTCCCCCCTGAATTAGTTTACAGAAAACGGCAGCAATGCCAACATTCTTGCTCTTTTTACGGCTTGACCTAATTCTCTCTGGTGCTTTGCACATGTACCGGTAATATTTCCTGAAAGAATTTTACCGCTGTCGGTAACAAACGTTCTCAAAAGGCTGACATTTTTGTAATCTATATCCATTTTATCGGTACAGAAACGGCAGACTTTTCTTCTCATCATACCTTTTCTGAATTTGCCTGCGGGTTTTCCGGCAGGGCGTGTATTTTTTTTCTCTATTGCCATTTTTTATTCCTCCAAAATTTTAAAACGGAACTTCTTCTTCATCAACTATATCCGAATTATCGGAAACGTATTCGTTTACCTGCTCGCCCGTATCAACATTTTTTGACGGTTGTTGAGCCGGTGCCTGCTGATATGATGATGACTGTCCTTGAGATTCAACTCTTACCAAAAACTGAACTCTTGAAGCAACTACTTCAAGTCTGGATCTTTTAGAGCCGTCTGTAGCCTGCCAACTGCTGGTTTTAAGCCTGCCCTCAACATAAACGGGCATACCTTTTTTCAATCTGTCGGCACATCTGTCGGCCTGATCACCCCAAACGATTATTGGAACATAAGTCGGCTCGGAATCTCTCCATTCGCCGGTAACCTGATCCTTAATTCTTGAACTCATTGCAATATCAAATCTGCAAACTGATTTAGACGTAGATGTTCTTTTCAGTTCAGGATCTCTCGTTAATCTGCCTACTAAAATAACGCTATTCTGCTGCGGTATCTGATACATTGGCTGGTTCATTTGATGTCTCCGTTTTTGTTTCTTCGACTTTTTCTTCTGCCTTAGGTTCTTCTGCTTTTACTTCCGCAGGAGCTGCCGCATCCGCAGGCTGTACGGACTTAACTTCAGCTGCCTTAGAACTATCTGTTCCTCTCGGTTTTTTAACAACTTTTTTCTTAGGTTCAACTTTTACCGTTAAAAATCTGATAACGTCATCGTTAACCTTGAAGAAATTTTCCAAAGAAAGAACAACGGAACCTGCTGCGTCAAACTCAACATAAGTATAGTTTCCTTCACGAAACTTCTTAATGTTGTAAGCAAGTTTTTTCTTTCCCAACTGCTGGATGTTTTTGATTTTTCCGTCGGCTGTTTCTATAATTTTAGAAACTTTTGATGAAATGTCTTCCAATTTGGCGGAATCTAATTCCGGAGAACAAATGAAAGTGCACTCGTAACTCATTGTACTACCCCCCTTTTTGGATTTCCGTTATTTTCACAATAACGGCTTAGCCCATAATTGAGCAAAGTGTAATTATTCTACATTATTGTTAAAAAAAAAGCAAGATTTTTCTTGTTTAACGAAAGATATATTTGAAAAAAATTTAATTTTTGGTAAAATATGGGACATGAATGCTGAAATAAGAAAATTATATAAATTAACGGAGAAATGTACTCTCTGTCCGAGAAAGTGCGGTGTTAACAGACTAAAAGGAGAAAAAGGGCTGTGCCAAACAGGCAACGTTTTGAAAGTCGCCAGCATCAACCTGCACTACGGCGAAGAACCGCCGGTTTCGGGAGAAAACGGTTCCGGGACAGTATTTTTTACGGGGTGCAATTTGGCATGTGTTTTTTGTCAAAATTATCCTATAAGTCAACTATGCAACGGTTATGAAATATCCGCGGAAAAACTTGCCGATAAAATGATAGAACTTCAAAACAAAGGAGCACATAACATAAACCTTGTTACGCCTACGCATGTGTATCCGACGGTTGCCGAAAGTATCTTTATTGCAAAAGAGAAAGGATTAAAGATTCCGATTCTTTCAAACTGTGGCGGATATGAAAATGTTGAAGTGCTGGAACTTATGGAAAATTTTATAGATATTTATATGCCTGATATGAAATATTCTTCCGACGAAAATGCAAAAAAATATTCTAAAGTTAATAACTACGTTGAAAATAATCGTGCCGCAATAAAAGAGATGTTCAGACAGAAAGGAATTTTATCTTTCGACGACAATGATATGGCAAAAAAAGGCTTGCTTATAAGACACCTCGTTTTACCAAACAATATTTCCGGTTCAAAAGAAATTTTTAAATTCGTTGCGACAGAAATTTCACCCGATACGTATATGAGCGTTATGGCTCAGTACCACACCGCAAATAAATCTTCTGCATATCCGGAACTCAACAGGAAAATCACGCAGGAAGAATACGATAAAGTTTTACGGGATTTTGAAGATGCCGGGTTGTATAACGGTTGGTTGCAGGAGCTATAATTTAATAAAATCAATATAATTTGCTGGAATAATTTTATTTATTTCCGTCTTATAAGTTTCCGTAAAAGAAGAATATTTTTTTGCTCTTTT
>CALGGE010000061.1 GCA_937916125.1 uncultured Elusimicrobia bacterium
GTATTTTTTAGTTCCGGAAATACCGTCCCGCGCGATAAAAATGCTTGATGATATCGGAATGCTTAATGAAATTCTTCCGGAACTAAAAAATACGCAGAATGTATCTCAACCTAAACAATATCATGACAAAGATGTTTACGGACATACTTTGGATGTTTTGGATAAAATAAAACCGGATTTGCTTTTGCGTGTTACGGCACTTTTACACGATATAGGAAAACCTTTAACAAGGACTGAAATTGACGGTAAAATTTCTTTTATATCTCACGAAAAAAAAGGTGCCGAAACGGCGAAAAATATCTTGCTCGGATTAAAATATCCCGTTGATTTTATAAAACAGGTTTGTTTTCTTATAGAAAATCATATGTATCCTAAGAATTATGAAAATGTCTGGAAAGATTCCGCCGTTAGAAAATTTGCATACGGAATGGGCGATAATTTATTAAATATCGAACAACTGTATTTTGCGGATTGCGGTAAAATACAGAATAAAAATGATTTATTTGACAGAGTAAAAAATTTACGGGAACAAAATTTGTTGGTTAAGCACGAAGAACTTTTTGACGGTAACGAATTGATGAAGATTTTTAACAAATCTCAGGGACAATGGATAGGGCAAGCAAAAAAATATATAAGAGATATGCAGTTTGAAGAACCTCAAATTACAAAAAACGAAGCTTTGAACAAGTTAAAAAAATTATTGAAAATATAACGGATATAAGTTATAATATAAACATATAATATAAACAAACTTAAACTCGGATATAAAATGGAAAATAATCAGGATACCGATATAGAAAATAATGAAGAAGAAAATAAAACGTATGACGTCGCAGGCTTGGTGATAGGTGCGTTTGCCGGGCTTGTGATTTCATTTACCGGTATTATAGATTTCTTAATGGGAATAATTTTAGGAATGTTTATCGGGCTTGTAACGGGAACTTTGATAAAGAAAAAATAAATATTTATTGGGGAGAACAATGAGTATTGACTATAAAAAAAGCATAAAGTCCTTTGTAGAAAAATTAGTTGAAGAACTGGAATTTTATCCTGAAAAATATTTTGTAAAATTTCATAAGATTTTATCTCGGCAGTACAGGAAAGATTTGGACGAACAGATAGAACTGTACAATTCAAATGTCGCTTACAATCCGTCCAATGCGTCATCGTATTATAACAGAGGCTTGTTGTACAGCAAAAAAAAGGATTACAAAGATGCCGTCGAAGAATTTACCAAAGCGATAGAACTTGATAAGAATTTTACTTTTGCCTATATTGCAAGAGGCGAGGCTTATGTTTTTCTTAAAGAATATGATCTGTCCGAGCAGGATTTACAAAAAGCAATAGAATTAAATCCTCAAAATCCTACCACATACATCAGTTTGGGAAATATCCGATTGATGGGACAAAACTTTCGGGAAGCCATAGAATATTTTACCAAAGCGATAGATCTCTCTTCGCAAATAGAGTCTGCTTTTTACGGCAGAGCCATGGCATACAGAGGATTGTTTGATTATAAGAACGCAATAAAAGATTTTACCAAAGCCATAGAACTTAATCCGAAAGACAGTTATGCTTTCTGTAACAGAGGTATTGCTTATACCGGTGTTGAAAATTTGGATGAGGCGATAAATGATTTTAACGAAGCATTAAAAATTCAACCGAAAGATGTTTTTGTTTTGAACAACAGAGGTATTGCATACAGGAAAAAACTTGAGGAAGATAAAGCCGAAGAAGATTTTAATGCCGCAATGGAAATAATGCCTGAAGACAGTTATGCGTATTATAATATGGGTAATTTAGACAGAGAACGCGGTCTTGACGAAAAAGCGTTGAAACTTTATTCCGAAGCCATAGATATGGATTATTCTTTTATTCCGTCGTATATAGCGAAAGCAAATATTCTTTTGAGTCAAAATAATTTAAAAAAAGCCGGCGAAAATATTTATCAGGCTATAGAGTTTATGCCTGAAAACTACGTATGCTATGCGATTTTAGGTTATATCAATATGCTCTCCGATGATTATAAGTCTGCTCTGGAAAATTTTAAATTATCCGTAAAATATGATTTGCATAATAATCCGGAATTACTGTATGCTTGCGGACTTGCCGAATTTTTACAAAATGATTTTGTTGCAGCTGAAAAATATTTTTCGGAAGCTGCAAAGTTGTCTTTCTCCGTAACGGAAATGTTATATGCGAAAGCCGTTTGTTTATATAATACGGGAAAATATGAAGAAGCAATTGCGGATTTTTCCGAGTTGTTGAAAAAAAATGAGAATTTTATCGATGCTTTCTACAACAGAGGACAAGCCTATATAAAAACACGACAATATGAGCTTGCACATGATGATTTTGATAAATGTATTGACCGGGAATATTGTTTGGCAGAAAGTCATTTCTGTTTGGGATTGTGCGATTTAAATTTTAAAAAGTATAAATCTGCAGTGGAAAATTTCAACGAGGCTGTTTCTTTGGGATATAAAAATTCGGAAGTTTTAACGAACAGAGCTGTTGCGTTGATAGCATTGAAACAATATGAACAGGCATTGGCGGATTATAATGAAATTTTGCTTTCAAATAATATAAATTCCGATATATATCTTTCTCGTGCCGAAGTTTTGCTTAATTTAAAAGAGTATGATAAAGCTGCCGCAGATATAAATAAAGTTTTAACACAGGATACAGGCAATAAAACGGCATTATTTTTGGATGCAAAACTGAACTTTTTGGAAAAGGAATATGAAAGGTGTATTGATGTCGCTACGAAATTTTTGAACGTTACCGAAGAATCTTTTGACGGTTTATCCTTGAGAGCCGAAGCTTATGCAATGATCGGGGACTTTAAACAGGCATATGTTGACTATACGAGTATGATACAAAAAGAACCGGATAATATAGATTTATATATAAAAAGAATTAATTTGTACGTAAAGACCAAAAAGTATAATGAAGCTTTGGACGATATATCTTTTATTTTGAGTAAAGATGAAAAAAATGAGTATGCTCATATTTATAAAGGCATAATAAAAAGAAATGAAGGCGATGCGTTGGAAGCTTTGAAGAGTTATGACGACGCTTTAAAGATTTTATCCGAAGATGTTCTTCCTTTTTTGGATGAAAATGCAATTAAAGCGGAAAAGTATTTCTATGCAAAAAGTAAGAAGTCGAAGAAAGAAAAAATCGAACAGAATGTTGATGTTGATAAGAATATAAATGCGGTTGTTGAAGAAAAAAAGCCGGAAGAACAGCCGAAAGAACCGGAAAGACATGAGATTCGGGAAGCTGATGAAGTTCAAAATGTGCGGGAAGCGGAAGAAGTTAAAAAGATAGAAGAACCTGAAAAAACGGAGCAGGTTGTTGAAAAAGTTGAAGAAAAAGTTGAAGAAAAAATTGAAGAAGAAAATATTCCGGGGAAAGTTTTAGAAGAAACTCCCAAGGAAGTTCTTGAAGAAGTTCCGGAAAAAATTCAGGAAAATGTTGCCGAAGAAAATTCAGATAAAAGTTTAAAAACGGATTCCGTTGATAAGCCCGTCGAAATGCCTGTTGAATCCTCTGTTGAAAAATCTGTCGAACAGAAAAGTGAAAGTGTTGTCGAAGAGTCTCAGTCCGTACCCGAAACGAAGACTTTAACGATAGCGGATTTAGACAAAGCAATAAAGAATGATAAAAATAATGCATTAAACTATTCGAAAAGAGCGGAACTGTATTCTTTGACCGGCAAATATAAAGATGCAATTAAAGATTATGAAAAAGCAATAAAATTTTCAAAAGATAAAAATTTAAGATTGAGTTCTTATATCGGAATTTCAAAAGCATACGAGGAATTAAAAAAATATAAAGACGCTATATCATTTACGGATAAAGCAATAAATTTGGGTTCCGCAAATGCGGATCTTTATTATAAAAGAGCCATGCTTTACCAAGCCAGAGGCGATTCTTCGAATTTTTTGAAAAACATCGGTTTGACTCTGGAAACGGATTCAAATTATAAACAGGCTTATATTTCAAGAATAAATTATTATGTTAAAAATGCCAAATATCAGCAGGCATACGATGATACGCTGTCCGTATCTGATTTCTTGGACGATATCAACAATAAATATTTGCTTTCGGTAATATATTTCAATTTGGGAAAATATCGTGAAACGGTTGATATGCTTAACGATATTTATGAAAAATACGAACAGAAAAAAGAAGCGGACTTTTATTTGGGTGCAAGTTTTTGTGAATTGGAAAGATATGAAGATGCTATTACATACCTGAATAAAGCGTTTTCGGCGGGAATAAAAAATAAAAAACTGTTTTATTCTCTGGCTAAATCGTATTTTGCAAAACAGGATTATAAAAATGCCTTGGGAAATATAGATAAAGCGTTAAAGAGTTCTTCCGAAGATTATATGTTGTTTTGGCTTAAGGCGAGAATTTGTTTTAAGCTTAACAATATTAAAGAATGTATAAATTGTTTTGATAAGGCTACAAAACTTAATTCCAAAGACAGAGATTTATTTTTGGAAAAAGCGTATATGTTGGAGAAAAACGGCAAGATTTCCAATGCGGCAGACGTGTATTCAAAATGGCTTTCTTCTAATAAAAACGACGGAGAATTTTATTATAAAAGAGCAGTACTTTATAAAAAATTAAATAAACAAAAAGATGCCGATAAAGATTTGCAAAAAGCGAAATCGTTAGGCGTGGATATAAAAGAAGTTGAAGTTGTTACCGAAGAAAAACCCGTTGAAAAAATACGGACTGCGGATGATAATGCTCAAATTAAAAAAGAGAGTGAACCGAAAAAAACAAAAACGGAAATAAAATCGGAAACAAAAACGGAAAAAAAGACTGAAGTCATAAAGGTTGATACGGTCACTTCCGTTGATACAAAACAAAATATTTCCGTAGTCGAAAAACAGGAAGTTGTTAATACGGCGGAAAGCGAAAAATATTTGAACAGAGGAAATATTAATTTTAAAAATCTTAAATATTCCGAAGCCATAGAGGATTTAACTAAGGCAATCAATTTTAATTCCAAAGATGTAAAAGGTTATCTTTTAAGAGCCGAAGTATATGAAAAAATTAATAATTATCAAAATGCCATGAATGATTTGTTAAAAGTTACAGAACTTTCTCCGAACAGTATTGCGGCATATATTCAAATAGGAAATATTTATAAACAACAGAATAATTTTGCCAAAGGCGAATTTTATTATAAAAAAGCAATTGAAATAAACCCGCGTAATGCCAAATCGTATTTCGGGTATGCTCAATTGTGCGAAAATAACGGTAAAAGAGATTTGGCAATAGAAAATTATCAACAGGCTGCTAAACTTGATATTAAATTATCAAAAGAATGTAACATAAAAATAGCGGAATTAAAATCTTAGAAAATGTTGAAAAAAACGAAAATAATTTATTTTTTTGTTTTATCGTTTCTTTTGTTGTTTACCGAAATTTCTTATTGCAAGGTAAATAGTGCTTTTGTCAACGCCGTAAAGAAAAACGATATACGTTCTTTAAAAACTTATTTAAAAAACGGTGTAAATCCGAATACTAAAGACGGTAGCGGAATACCGGTTTTGTTGACTGCAATTAATATGGAATACGGGGATGTTGCGGATTTGCTGATTAAATCGGGTGCAAATGTTAACGTGGCATATGATATGAGTATGAATTCGTTAATGCTTGCCATAAGTAAAAATATGGAATCAGTTGCGGAACTTCTTGTTGACTATAACGTTAATATAAATTTTAAACTGCCGAACGGAACAACGGCCTTGATGATGGCTTCGGAAAACGGTATGTTTAATGTTGTAAAAAAAATTGTAAAACACAAAGCGGATATAAAAGCTAAAAATATTGACGGTATGACGGCATCTTCGTTTGCAATGAAAGGCGGGTACGGTAAGATTGTAAAGTATTTTAATAAGCTCGGTATTGTCTCCGAAACTTTGGGAGAAGCCGTTGTTACTTCAAACTTTCGCCTTGCGGAACAGTTTATTCTCGATGGAACGGATATAAATGAAAAAGAATTATCCGGAAAAACTCCGTTGATATTGGCTTTTGATAATAATGATTATAATATGTCCGCATTTTTGATATCCAAGGGTGCCGATATAACGGCATACGACGATAACGGTGTCACACCGTTGATATCCGCATGTTCTTCGGGTGATATTGACTTAATAAAACTTGCACTTGCAACGGGTGCTGTCGTGAACGTTAACGATATAAACGGTATAACTCCGTTAATGTATGCGGTTTATAATTCGGACTATGATACAATAAAACTTCTTGTTAAAAGCGGTGCGGATGTTAATGTTGTCAGTAAGAACGGTGTAACTCCTTTGACAATAGCAGTACGCAACGGCAAAATAAAAATAGTTAATTATCTTATTGACTCGGGTGCATCGGTAAATAAGAAAAATGATAATTCTCTCAGACTTTTGAATATAGCCGTTTCGGAAAACAATATCAATATGGTTAAATTTCTTATAGAAAAAGGAGCAAGAGTAAACGTAAGAGATTCTGCCGGAAAAACGCCTTTGATAATTGCGGCTTCAAAGGGAAATCTTAAAATAGCTAAGATACTTTTGAATAACGGAGCAAGAGTTAATTCGACGGACAATGCGGGTAAATCCGCACTTGATTATGCCGAAAAAAATAACGATTCGGCAATGACTGAACTTTTAAAACAATATCAAAAATAAAATTTAATTATAAACAGACACAAAAAAAATATTTATAAAAAGGATGAACCTATGGAAAATCAAGTAAGACCATTTTCTTTGTTTTCGCAGGACGACATTTATCTTTTTAAAGAGGGCAGTCATTTTCAATTGTACAACTTGTTAGGCTCTCATCCGGTAAACTACGAGGGAAAAGACGGTTTTTATTTTGCCGTTTGGGCTCCTAATGCAAAATTTGTTTCCGTAATAGGTGATTTTAATTATTGGGACAAATTTTCTCATCCGCTTGTTCCTCGCGGAGACAGCTCGGGGATTTGGGAAGGATTTATTCCTTTCTTGAGACAGGGGGATATTTATAAATATTACATTATTTCCAATTACAATGATTACAGCGTCGAAAAATCCGATCCGTATGCTTTCCATTGTGAAACACCTCAAAAAACAGGCTCAAAACTTTGGGATATAAGCTATACTTGGAACGATAAAGATTGGCTTACAACAAGATATAAAAAGAATTCTCAGAAAGCTCCTTTGTCGATTTACGAAGTTCATCTCGGTTCTTGGAAAAGAAAGCCCGAAGAAAATAACAGAATGTTATCTTACAGAGAACTTGCTCCGTTGCTTAGAGATTACTGCACGGAAATGAATTTTACACATGTTGAATTTCTGCCCGTTATGGAACATCCTTTTTATCCGTCATGGGGCTATCAGACTACGGGATATTTTGCACCTACCTCCAGATACGGTACTCCTCAGGATTTTATGTATTTGATAGATACTCTTCATCAGGCGGGGATAGGAGTTATTTTGGATTGGGTACCGTCTCATTTCCCGACCGATCAACACGGACTTTCGTTTTTCGACGGAACATATCTTTATGAACATTCCGATGTAAAACAGGGTTTTCATCCGGATTGGAAGAGTTCTATTTTTAATTACGGAAGAAATGAAGTAAAAGAATTTTTAATTTCTTCGGCACTTTTTTGGTTTGATAAATACCATATCGACGGTATCAGGGTTGACGGCGTTGCTTCAATGTTATATCTCGATTATTCCCGTAAACAGGGCGAATGGATACCGAACAAATACGGCGGAAAAGAAAATATTGATGCAATAGAATTTTTGAAAAGATTAAACCACGTTATTTATGAAAATCATAATGATGTTCAAACTTTTGCCGAAGAATCCACGGCTTGGCCGATGGTTTCCAAGCCTACTTATCTCGGCGGACTCGGATTCGGCTTTAAATGGAATATGGGTTGGATGAACGATACCTTAAGATATTTTAAGACGGATCCTTTATACAGAAAATATAAACAGAACGATTTGACTTTCAGTTTATTGTACGCATTTACGGAACAGTTTGTTTTGCCGTTTTCCCACGACGAAGTAACGCAGGGAAAAGGTTCTCTTATCGGTAAAATGCCCGGTGATGAATGGCAGAGGTTTGCAAATTTAAGATTGCTTGTCGGATATATGTATGCTCATCCGGGTAAGAAACTTTTGTTTATGGGTGCGGAATTCGGTCAGGTAAGAGAATGGACTCATGAGACCAGCCTTGAATGGCATGTGCTTCAGTTCTGGCAGCATGCAGGAATGCAAAAATGGGTAAAAGATGTAAATAAAATTTATAAACAGGAAGCTGCTCTTTTTGAAGATGATAACAGCTGGAACGGCTTCGAGTGGATTGATTGCAACGATACGGATAACACCGTTATCAGTTTTATAAGAAAATCTCCGTCAAAAGATGAAACCATAGTCTGTGTATGCAATTTTAATCCCGTTCCTAAATATAATTATAGAGTAGGCGTTTCCAAGAAGGGTTATTGGAGAGAAATTTTAAACAGCGATTCCGAAATTTATTTCGGTTCAAACATAGGTAATCTTGGCGGAGTAAATACTTACGATTATTCTACGCATTCTCGTCCTTATACGATAGAAATTTCGTTACCGCCGTTAGCAATTGTTTACTTTAAATACGAAGGCAAATTTGAAAAAATCACGAAATGATTTTTTGTAGAGGTTGATATAAAGAGAGTATAATATGTATTTAGTAATAATAATAGCGTTCCTGTTGTTGTCATTTGGTGTCAGTTCCGTTTCGGATTACTTAAATGTAAAAAATATTTCCGACGAACTCCCTCAAGAGTTTGTCGGATATTATGATGCCGAAAAATATAAAAAATCTCAAAATTATTTAAAAGATAAAACAAAACTTTCTTTTATATCGTCGTCAGTATCTCTTGTAGTATCAATCGCTTTTATACTGGCAGGCGGGTTTAACTGTGCGGATGTTTTTGCAAGAAGTTTCGGTTACGGAGAAATCGGTTCCGGTATAATTTTTGTCTCGGTATTGTTTTTACTTATGGAAATTATACAAATTCCTTTTTCCGTATATAACACTTTTGTCATCGAGGAGAAATACGGTTTTAATAAAACAACAATAAAAACATTTGTTTCCGATATTTTCAAAAGTTTACTTTTAACTTTTATCATCGGTATTCCTGTATTTTCTTTGATAGTGTGGTTTTTTATTAAATTTCAAAATACGGCTTGGATATATGCTTCGATAACTGTAATTCTTTTTGAACTTTTAATTACTTTTATTGCTCCGGTATTTATTATGCCTTTGTTTAACAAATATGTTCCTTTGGAAGACGGAGAACTTAAAACAGAACTTGAAAAGTATGCCAAAGAACAGAATTTTAAAATGAAAGGTCTTTATAAAATGGACGGTTCCAGGCGTTCAACAAAAACAAATGCTTTTTTTACCGGCTTCGGAAAGTTCAGAAGAATTGTTTTGTTCGATACTTTAATAGCTAAGCATACCGTGCAGGAACTTGTTTCGGTGCTTGCTCACGAGATGGGACATTATAAGAAAGGACATATCCGTAAATTTATGATAATGTCGTTTGTTAATACGATAATAATTTTCTTTTTACTATCGCTGTTTATCGGCAATGCGGATTTGTTTGCTGCATTTAAAATGCAGAATATTTCCGTTTATGGTGCTTTGATATTTTTCGGTTTTTTATATACGCCTATTTCAATGTTTTTATCCGTAATACAAAATGTAATTTCAAGAAAATACGAATACGAAGCAGACAGATATTCCGTTACCACTTACAAAAATCCGGAAGCTATGATAGAAGCGTTAAAGAAACTTTCCGTTGATAATCTGTCGAATCTTACACCGCATAAGATGAAAGTGTTTATGGAATACAGTCACCCCACAGTTTTAGAAAGAATAAATGCAATAAGAAAAATTATATAACATAAGAAGGTAAAAAATGGACAAATTACTTAAAGAATTATTGGAAGCTCCGGGGATTTCCGGTTGTGAAGAAGCTGTTGCAGAAATTATGAAAAGAGAATTATCAAAATCGTGCGATGAAGTTAAAATTGATAATTTCGGAAATGTTATTGCCAAAAAAGGTAAAGGCAGTAAAAAAATTATGATTGCCGCTCATATGGATGAAATCGGACTTGCAGTGAAACATGTTACCGAAGACGGATATATTTATTTTATAAAAGTCGGCGGGATTGCAGATATGGTTCTTCCCGCACAGCGTGTTATTATAAAAGCCAAAAAAGGTGATGTCGTCGGTATCGTAGGTACAAAGCCTCCTCATTTGATGACAGCGGAAGAAAGTAAAAAACTTGTTCCTTATACAAATATGTTTATTGATATCGGCTGCAAAACAAGACAGGAAGTTTTGGATAAAGTTGAAATAGGTGACCAAATAATATTCGAACCGAATTCAGGCGTATTAAACGGAAGTGTTTACTATGGTAAAGCCGTTGACAACAGAGCTTGCTGCTACGAAATGTTAAAAGTTATGGAAACGCTCGGCGATGTTAATGCGGAAGTTTATGCAGTTGCAACCGCACAGGAAGAGGTCGGTTTAAAAGGTGCAAGAACTTCATCTTTTGCAATAGATCCCGATTTTGCAATAATTCTTGATACTACAATTGCCGGTGATGTTCCCGGAATAGAAGATAAAGTTTCTTCGTTGAAACTCGGCGAAGGTGTAGCCATTACAATGATAGAAGCTTCGGGAAGGGGAACTATTGTTAATAACAAAGTAAGAAGATTGATGATTGATACGGCTAAAGAAAATAATATAAAAGTTGGAGATACAATATTAGTAAAATACGAATCAATGAAATTACAAGAAAAAGTTTTAGCATTAATTAACGTACCAGATCATTTATATGATGTAAGAGATGAATCAGAATTGTATCCTGATAGAAAAGAGTTTGGATTTGCATATTTATCAAGTAATGAAATAAAAAAGAATTATATTAAATCACTTGTAATGAAACAATCAAATATTAAAGATGAAAAACAATTTGATTTATATATGAAAGATTTTAATTATAAAGAT
>CALGGE010000062.1 GCA_937916125.1 uncultured Elusimicrobia bacterium
ATTGTTCGTTCATAGACGGCTACAGGCTGCTCTCGAACATATTCCCTTTTTGCTCTGTTTTCCCGCCGTTCCAAACTCTTCAACTGTTCAACTATTCAACTGTTCAACTGTTCAACTATTCAACTGAATTAAAATAGGTAAAGCTCGAGGAGAGAGAAGGAAGAGAAAACAGAGGAGATTTGGGGAAAATATTTTTGATACCTTTTTTGTCCACCAAACCGGCAAACTTGAGATATTAAATAAAACAGACAAAGGAAATGTTATTAATACAAACAACAAAATAACTTCACATTAAGGAATAAATACTGTTACTATTCTTTTTAACCAATAATTATGCAAACCATTTTTATAATATGAGCAAGTAAGACCATAACCGGATAGAAAAAGAAAAACTGCAACACCGATACCACCTAATGGTGTAAAAAAACGGCAAAATATATTTTAACACACAATAAAATCTTATTTATCAATCATTGATTCAACTAACTTTCCGATATTTGAACCTAATTCTGTTTTTAGTTTTTCCAAATCTTCACAAAATTGTTTTTCATTTTTAATAGCAGTATTTATTTTTCCTTTAAATAAATTAAATCTTAAATTTCTCTTATTACACCCGAATATTTCAGACAATTTAATTTCTAAAAATCTTTTATTATTGCTAACTTTTTTATTCTTAAGCAACTCTTCTTTATCTATATCAAAAATCTTGTTATCATGCATAAGCAAGAACAATTCAAATGTCGGATTTGATAAGAAAACATCATAGCCAAAATTCTTACATTCTTTTATAAAATCATCCAATTGTTCTTTTTTGAAATTTTTCGGATCTCTATCGATAATAAAACAAACCTTATCTATTTCATTATCAAACAAAAATTTTTCATTATTCAAATCATCATTAAAATTTTCTATTTTCTTTTTCGGGTGACTATGTCCAATCTCTGTTTCATCATTTTCAATAGGTATTATTTCTATAATAGGTTTAATTTGCAATTCTTCTCTATTATCTCTTATTCCGCAAAAATATTTAATCTCAGTGTTATCTCCTTCCGGAATTATATAATATTTTGCTTTAGGTTCTTTACTTGCAGAATATCTTTCCAATTTTCCTGATATTCTCATTTTAACACTCCTTTACAGGAAATAAAGTTTCAAATATCGGAACTCCACCATACCTGCCGTCCAAATAAGCTTTATCTACTTTTTTATCAAATCTTTCATTATATTCTTCCAATGAATATAATTTGGTAGCACCATTATTTTCTCTGTTTACGAACCATATTTCATCTCTTCTTAACAAATTAAAATTTAATAATCTTGATTCATGTGTTGTCACTATCAGTTGTGTACTATTGTTACTCCTACTTAAAAAATTTTCAACAAATTTGTATGTAAGTTGTGGGTGAAGACATCTGTCAAGTTCATCAATGATATAAACTTTATCGGTATTATTACTCAACAATATTTCAACCAAATCCAAAATTCTAATTGTTCCGTCGGATTCTTCACTAAAAGAATATTCCCCTTCACAATTTTGATGTTCAAATTTTATAGTCTTTATCTTTAATGATTCAATATTATCCTTCTCAAAAATATATAAATCTTTGCCTGTCCTTAAAAATACTTTAGCTTTAAATTTTTTCTTTCCCTGTTTTATATACTTAGTGTATATATTCTCTATATAAGTTATTGCCTTATTTAAAATCTCGTCCGAAATTTTTGCCGCTAAATCTTCCTGTTTTATTGCTTCAAATTTACATTTTTTTATTCCGGTCCCAAAACTTTTTACAATTTCAGTAATTTTTTCTAAATTTTCTTCGGAAGCATAGTAGGAATCATTCATTAAAGTCTTATCCGGAAAAATAATTACCAATGAATTATAAAACCAATTATAGACTTTTTTTATAATATTTATATTATCTTCTTCATTAAGATATAAATCATTTTTGTTTTCGTTCATAATAGTAAGAAATAAAATATTATCTTGAGATTTTATATCTTCGGAATACATTTTTAATCTCTTTATTGAACCTCTATTTTTAAAATATTTTTCATTCAAATCCATATCTTTATTTAATTCTCTGACAAATATTTTTATTTCTTTATCTTTTTTTAATTCATAAAGCCACTCTGCTTTTATTTCATTTTTATGCAACAATATATCAAAACCATAAGAATAGTATTTTTCATCTATTGCTATTTCAAAATCAAAGGAGGTTATTTTATCTTTATTTTTAGAAGCTATTTTGCAATAAGAGTTCATTTTTATTGTCCTTTTACCAACGATAACATTTTTTGCATAGTTTATAGCTTTTACAAAACTGGACTTACCTGAAGCATTCGCACCAAATAATGCAGAAAACTTCAATAAACTTAAATCGTTTTTATTTTGTTGAATATGCTCTTGCTTAAGTCTTGATTTTCCTGATAGCATAGAAAACTCTTGCATTTCGTCAAAAGATAAAAAATTAGACACTTTAAATTTTATTAACATTTTACCACCCTAAAATAAACTTTTTATATATTATAAGAGATTTTTTCACTTTTGTCAATACAAAATACAAATAAATATTTGTTTTTGTCTAAATTTAAGTATTTTTTTCACTTTAATCATCAAACATTTCCCTAAAATCAGAAAACCTTTAACATTTTGTTTTATTTCAATTGTCAAAATTTATGGGGGTGAGAAATAGAGATATTCACAAATAATATTGGTATAAGTAGTAAGGTTTATTTTTTATGAATAACGCCCAATTCTTCTAACAAATCTCTTTTAAGTTTACTCAATGGTCTGTTATTATCATTTTTAGAATCAAATTCTGTTCCAAATAAAATTCTATATGCGTCTTCCTGGGACAATCTAAAATATATTCCTATTTGCCCTAATAAACTTTGTAAATATGTATCTGAATATTTTGTCGCAAAAGTATATAAATCTTTCACTTCGCAATCTATATGAGCATTGTAAATTTCTTCTATTTTAAAAAGTTTTAAAAAAGCATCAACTTTATTTTTATAACTTTTATTTTTAGTTTGTATTATTTTTATCTCTTCCGGTTCTCCATATTTATTAGGATAATAACTAAATTTGAATAAATCATCAACTTTATCTTTATCTATATATGGATTCATTTTAACATCTTTAAAATTCTGATTTTCTATTCCTTCAATTTTATCTATATCTCTATCACCTTTTAATGAATTACATATACTACAAGAAGATATCAAATTATATAAAGACAATGCAAAAAAAGGATATATACTTTTTGGAAGATAATGATCAAACTGTGGTCTTATAATTCCATTTTGAGATTTATTTTTCCCAATTATAGTAAAAGTATATTGTCTATTACAATATACACAAACTCGTATACCAATGATTTTAGCAATTTTATAGGAAATAGTTTCTTCAGACTCATTTTTGTTTGGTTTTATTTGCATAATAGAATTATAGTTAAAAATTTTTTCTACAAATTCATATTTTTTTAACAAATTGCTACTTATTTTCTTTCTTGATTGTTTTATTGTTTTCCATCTTTTATAATGATTATTGTTTTTAAAATTTTTTAAAATTAAATCTTTTGATAATTTATAAAGTTCTTCAGGATGACCAATAAGTAAAACATCTAACTTTTCTTTTAAATATTTTTTTATATCATCTCTATGTTGGCTATATTTATCTATATTTTTTTCAACATGGTATTTAATTAAATTTAAATACTCATTTTCTTTTTCTTTACTTAATGTTTTAAGAAACCACATAATTATTATCCTATTTATTAGCTTCTAACTCTTTTATTTTTCTATCAATTCTATTTTTTTCTCTTTTCAACTTTTCAACTGCCGTTCCGTCTGTCATTCCCGAGTGGCACCCGCAACATTTTGTTTTATCGGTTATTGTTATCATTTTTTTAATTTTCCAATTGCTGACAATACTAAATTTTTTTCGTAATTATTAAAATCAAATTTCCATAAAACTAAACTATAAAAAATAACAAACATCACTATTTGCCACGATAAATTTGAAATATTGTTTTGTATTGAAAAATAATTTAAAAACAAAATAAAACTTCCAACAGGAAGTATCATAGGTATGAATAATTTAAGAATTTCTTTCCAAAATTTTATTATTGATATTCCTAATTTTTTGTAATAAATATTTATAATTAAAACTTGCCCTAACAACAGACAACTTGCCGTAACTATTGCACAAGCCATTGCACCGTATTTTTTTGCCAACGGTATTGAAATTATTACGTTTAAGATTGCTATTATTAAAAATATTATCGCTCTAAAAGCATGTTTGTTTTTTGCCTGTAAAATTAATATCCCTGTATTTTGTATAAGAGGTATTATTAAAGCTCCCATAAACAATAAAGTATAATAATATGCAGGCAGAAAACTTTCCCCTACCCACAAATTTATAAACTGTTTTCCGAACAGTAAAAACCCGAAAAATATCAACATAACGACATAAAACTGTAATCTTCCTACCTTAATAAAAATATTATTGGTTTCGGTTAAATCATTTTTTACAGCCAATGCTGATAATTTCGGCAAAAATACGCTGCTGATATTTGCGGAAAAGCCCATATAAGCCATTGTCAATTGAATTGCTACCGAATATATTGCAACAGATACCGTTCCTATTACTGCACCTAATATTAATTGTCCTGTTTTCCAATAAATTTGGTCCATTATTGCATTTAAAAATATAAAGAATGAAAAAAATAAAATTTCTTTTACAAATTTTCCTTCCCATTTATATAAATGAAACTTTGCTTTAAGCTTAAATATCGAATAGTATGCATTTGCCAAAAATAAAGAAATATTACATGTAGTTTGCACTACCACAAGAGCAACAATACTTGCTTTAAAATGTAAAATAGTAAATACTAATATCGGCTGTAAAATAATATTTAAAATGTGCGTTATTTTTAAAAATGTAAATTTTTCGTGTGCCTGTATTATTGCAGAAAATATATGTCCCGGAATTACTATCATTAAATTAAATATCATTATCCAATAAACATATTTTGCCGTAACAAGTTCTGCGGGTGAAAGCGTTTTTGTATAAAACGGTAATAAAACATATAAAAGAACAATACTGCAAACGGCTATCAAACAAGATATTGCCGTATATAACCTAAGCATTGTAGCAAGCAGATTTTCTTGTCCTTTAATATCTTTTTTAGCAAGCAGTTGAGAATAATAACGGACTGTAGTATTTGCTAAGCCGAAATCCATTATGGTAAGATATGCGACCATTGAACCTACAAGCTGGTATAAACCGTATTGTTCTTTACTTAAAAATATCAGCAACATAGGTATATAAATAAAACCTATTATTGCATTTAAACCCATTGATATATATGATAATATAACACCTGCTTTTCGTTGGTTCATAATTAATTCTTTAAAGCATCAAACAACCAATCCATTGATTTTTCTTTTTCTTGCTTTAAAATTTTATTTGCTTGTGTGTAGTCGATTATATTGTTATCTAAAATTGCTTTTTTATCCATAATATGACGAGAAGATAAGCCTAACATATCAAGAGTATCTGTAATTCGGGCATTCATGGATTTTTCTCCTGACAAATCATCTCTATCAAACACATAAAAATTTTTATTAAAGTTAATCGAAAAAGCCATTCCATGAAAAGAATCCGTAAAAACACACTCTGCATTGTTAATTAACGAAATAAATTCTCTCGGTCCAACATCATATCTACCTTGTCCTTTAAGATATTTATCTGAAGAACGAATACTTTTCATAATGTAAGGCAAATGAATAACTTCATAACCATATTTATCAGCATAATCCTGTGCAATTTTTCTTTGCCAAGCAGATTTACTACCTAAAAAATAGCAGAAAATATATTTTTTATCAGGTGCTATTTTAGGATTAGAAATTTTTAGCCATTCTTCCTTTGATAATAAAAATGTTGAATCTAAAACTAAAGTAACTTTTTTATCCGTAATGGATTCAATATATTCTTTGAGTGTTTTTTCTCTTACACTTATTGCATTAAACCTTTGAAGCTTTTGAATAAATAATTTTTCTGCTTTGGGTGGAAATTGTTTTACATTACTACTTGCACCATAACCAATAACTTTTTTATCTTCACTTACAAATTCTCCACAATAAACAGATAACGGAAAAAGATATGTTGCAAAAACCTGGTCGCTACCTATTATAAAAATATCATAATTTTTATTTGCTTCTGATATATTTTCAACAGTATAAATTTGTTGAGAATGTAATATAAATTTTTCAAATTCACTAAAAATGGTATTTTGAAAATTAATTTTTTCATTGAAAGAAATTTTATTATATCTATATGCATTTAAACATTTAAAAATAAAATTTTTAATTTTACGAAAAGGATACTTTATTGTTTTTACTAATATATCTTTATTTTTTTGATTTTGAAAAAGGTTACTACATTTTTTTCTTTCAATAGCTGTTTTATAAATATTAAAATCAAAAGAAATTTGTTCAGTTTCATAAGAATATTTTTTTAAAATATAAGGTAATGCATAGGACTGCAAAAGTCCACCAATATTTTTACTTTGATAATAATGTGTTAATATTCCTACTTTTTTCATTTTATTACTCTTAGTTTTAACAAAAGTTTATACAACAGTCTTAACAAATCCAAATTAACACAAGCTAATGTTGCAAAAATTTTTTTGCTTATTTTTGCTTTCGTTTTTAAATAGTAAAATATTCTTTTTTTTATAAGACATACCATAAAATTAGCACTTTTTAAATCAAAGGGCTCTGTTCGGACACAATTCTTTAAAAAACTTACTGTAATATTTGTTTGTGCAAAAAACAATTGGCTATAAAAAGTGTTCAAATATTGACTTTTGGCATACTCCGCAATTTTATCCGTTTGATGTATAAAGCCCAAATTTTTACTATGCCATACAAAACTGTTAGTGATACAGTTTTCATGTTGTCTATAAAAATATTTACATTGTTTACCATAAGATATTTTTTTTGCTCTTATAAATAGTTCCATACACACCGTCATATCTTCACCATATCTTATATCTTTAGGAAAACGTAAATCATAAAATAAATTTCTTGCAATTAATTTGTTAACGGAAAATAACTGTTTAAAAGAACATTCAAGCATTTCATTTGCAGATAATACTGTTTTATTTGTAATTGGCTTAGCTTCAATAATTTTTTTATTTTTTTTAATATAAAAATTACAAACAGACAGTAAAGTATTATTATTTTTATTAAGAGAATATAAATATTCATACATATCTTTTTCAATATAATCATCACTATCAACAAAACCTATATAATCACCTTTTGCAATATCAAGTCCGGCATTTCTTGCCGAAGACACTCCTCCGTTTTCTTTATGTATGACCTTTATTCTTGCATCTTTTAATGCATACTCGTCACAGATTTTTCCACTGTTATCCGTTGAACCGTCGTCAACCAAGATTATTTCCAAATTTTTATATGTTTGATTAATAACACTATCAAGGCATTGCCTTAAATATTGTTCTACATTGTATATTGGAATAATTACACTAATTAAATCACTCATTTTTTATTTTTAGAAAGAATATCAAAAACTTTTGATATATTTAATTCAACGTTAATATTTGACATAAAACGCCATAGTTCTTATAAAGAATATTAAATTTCCTTTTAATATTTTATCAAATTTACTGTGAGTTAGAAATAAGCATATTTGCCAACAAAATTGGCATAGAAAGACTGAGTGATGGAAATGACAGAAAGAAGAAAAAAAATCACTCAACGATACTGTCAATTTATGTAAAATCTGTTTCACTTTTCCAGGAGTTAAAGATTTTTATTTGAATAACATTTTTTAATCTTCCAATTCTTCTATTTTATCTAATTCATTAGCATCAAACTCATATCTCGATGCCATTTCTCTTAAGACACTTGCTGTCGTTGGATATTTATTTTGCAATTTATTTGCAAATTCATTATATTCCTGTGCCAATTCTTTTTCTAATTTTCCACCAGAATGTCTTTCTCTAAAATTAATTCCTCTTTTATTAAACAATTCTATTAAAAAACCTCTTCTCAATTCTTCAAAATTAAATTTTTCTAAAATTTTTCTAATTTCTTTATGTGGAAATATATTATCTTCAGGATCAATAGGTGTTCTTGCTAATCTTTCACCAATCATTTCTTTTATCATGGATATCACTTTCAAATCTTTTTTATTAACTAAATTTAAAATATTTTCTACCCAGTTATAAATATTTGACAAAAATTCATTATCTTCTGCTTTTTTATCATCCAAATCATACTCTATAAATATTTTTAAAATATCATATACAACATCAACATGTTGTTTTTCTTTAGATAATAGAAATATTTTTATTAAATCAATAAAAAATTGCCCATTATTAAAAAATTCATATTTTATAAATTTAGGAAAGTTGAAATCTCGTTTCAAAGAATAAAAAAACTTGAATTCTATAGGGACTAAATCTTCTTTTCTTATACTTGTACTTTTGTATAAAATTTCAAACAATTGTTTCAGATGATAAGAAAATAAAGAAACATCTTCTCTTTTTTGAGTTATTTCATTTAAATCCAAATTTTTTAATATTTGTAGTATCAAATTTTCAGAAACTATAAATTTATTTATATTTAAAGAAATTAAATTAAAAGCTTTAAAATATAATTTTCTATCCAACAACTCTTTTAGAACAAAATCAAAATTTTCTTTCTTTTCTACAAAAATATTAGAATCGGCTTGTTCTAAATATTCTTTATCTATTTTTTTATCTTTTGTCCATTCTAA
>CALGGE010000063.1 GCA_937916125.1 uncultured Elusimicrobia bacterium
TCCCTTTTTGCTCCGTTTGCCGTTCTCAACTTTTCAACTATTCAACTCTTCAACTGTCGTTGTAGTTGTCGTTCATTGTACATTGTACATTGTACATCGTACATTATACATTGCCGTTTCGACTCCTGATGCAGGAGTACAGTTGTGGGACAAAAAAACAAAATAAAAAAATTAAAAACTTAAAAAAAGGAGAACGTACAATGAAGAACATGAGGGGTTTCACTCTGGTTGAGTTGATTATCGTAATTGTTATCGTTGGTATCTTGTCAATTGTTGCAGTGCCTGTTTACAAAGGTTACACAAAAAAAGCTATGGGAACGGAAGCTAAATCATTGATCGGTTCAATAGCAACGGCAGAAAGAGTTTATTTCGCGGAATGGAATAATTTCTTCTCTGTAGGCGATAATGATATGGGAACGGGAGAAGCATTAAAAGTATTAGATGTTGATGCAAGAAGTAACAAATATTTCACGGGTTATAAAGTATTAATTACCGGTACTGAAGAAAAGGCAACTTTTCTTGCTATTGTTACCGGGAATGCCGAGTCGGGAGCGGAAAATATTAAAATGTCTCTTAAGAGTCCTGCCAGCGGTAACCCGACATTAGAAGAAGCCTATACGAATACTGAAAATGTTACAATGACTCTCTCAGCAGGTGGTGGTAGTACCGAAGGTGATAGTAACAAAGATGATAATAAAGATTAGTAACTAATTAATGATGAGTATTTAAGTTTATAGAAAGACCTAAGGGCGTCAGGCTCTTAGGTCTTTTGTTCTTATCTTTGTTTTTGTTTGTATCTTGCACTCCTATGCATCTTTGCATCTACACCTCAAATTTTCAACTATTCAACTGTCTTTCTGTCATGCTGAGCTTGTTGAAGCATCCCGTCGTTGTCGCAAAAAGGCAATCATGTTCTCGTTTGCTCAATCGCCATTCACTCCAATTTTTGAGACCTACGCTTAACTAACTTTCCCTAACTACCTAAGGAACACGGGAAAGTGTCGAACAAAAAGCGTGCCCTTCGGGAAAAAACTTTTGCCGTTAATCAGTTTTTTGTCTCAAAAATTGTTCGTTCATAGACGGCTACAGGCTGCTCTCGAACATATTCCCTTTTTGCTTCGCAACTTTTCAACTATTCAACTCTTCAACTTTTCAACTGTTCAACTGTCGTTCTGTCTGTCATCTTTATTATTGAATCAATATTATTTATTGCATATAACGGAATATCGTACAAATTATTATCATTTATTTTATAATCAGCTAATGATGTTCTAATTGATTTGTTTGGTAAATAATCTTTTATATATTGTTGTAAACTTTTTGCTTTAAGATTTTTTGTGGCTTTTACTTCAATAGGAACTATATAATCTTCAATTTGAATAATAAAATCTATTTCTGCAACATAAGATTTACTCGTCCAGTAATATATTTCAGAAAAATTATTTTTCAATTGTTGTAAAACATATTGTTCTGTTAATGAGCCTTTGAATTCAGTAAAAATATTATTCCCGTCAATTATTGTTTTTGCACTTAAATTAGCTAATGCACCTAAAATACCAACATCTAACACATAAAGTTTAAATACATCTATATCCTCATAGGCTTTTATAGGTAAATTAGGTTTTGATATTCTTGTAACCTTATATACTAATCCGCTATCTCTAAGCCATGCCAAAGCAATTTCAAAATCTTTTGCTCTTGCTCCTGTTTTTATAGCATTATATATAAACTTTTTATTTTCTTTTGCTAATTGTGAAGAAATAGAATTCCACACCATCTTTATTCTTTCTGCCATATTTGAATCCGTATGTTTTGAAAAATCGCCATTATATGAAAGTATAATTTCATTTTGAATTTCTCTCACTTCTTTAAAATCTCTATTATTGATAAAAGATTGAACTGCCTCAGGCATTCCTCCAACATAAAAATAATATTTTAAATAATCTGTTAACTTTAAAGAAAATGTATTTGCTATTTTTATATTACCTTCTATAAGTGTTTTTGTCAATAATTCTTCACCATTTGCATTAAGAAATTCCATAAAATTTAATGGATATAAAGTCATAAAATTTACTTTACCTACAGGGAAACCTGTTCCGGAATGATGAGCTAAACCTAAAAGACTTCCTGCTACGATTATATGAAGTTCAGGTGCTTTTTCATAAAAATATTTTAAAGATGTAATTGCATCCGGACATTCTTGTATTTCATCAAAAATTATAAGAGTATCATTCGGTGTAATCTTAAGTTGTGCATCAATTTCTATTTTTGTTATAAGCTCTTTTATATTTGTATAATCTTTAAAAGCATTTTTAAGATTTTCATTTCTATCAAAAGTTATATAAACAGTTTTTTTATACTCTAATCTGCCAAACTCTTTCATCAACCAAGTTTTACCAACTTGCCTTGCTCCCTGCAATATTAAAGGCTTCCTTCTATTACCATACTTCCATTCTATAAGTTTTTCTAATAAATATCTTTTCATTATTACCACCTAATTATATTTTTTCTAACGAATATGTATAGATATTATACATTTTTTTCAACGAAAATCAATAGTTTTATTACATTTTTTCTAACAAAAAACAGAAATACCAAGAAGATATGCATCCATACATTCATCCCTCAAGATTATTTAAAAATTTTCTTGAGGAGTTTTTTGAAAACTTTGATGATTAAAGGTTTTTCGTTTAGGAGTTTAGGAATTAGTTTGTTGAGTTTTTCACTTTTGTAGTTTCCATACTTCAATGCATCCGGACATCCATCCCTCGTCATTATAAATCTTTTGAAAAATTCTTCTCGGTTCGGATGAGGTTTTACGGAACTTACAAATGCAGGATTGTATTTTACCATATCATAATAATTTATTTGTTATTAATTTATCAACCAACCTTTTTTTAGTAAAGTATTATATGCCGTTTGTATATTGTCTTTAGAAAATTGTTTTTTTCTGTCATTCCAATTATAAATTTTATCTATAATTTCCTCTATATTTTTTGCATTTTCTTTTTTTACTACCCAATGAACAGTTGCCAACAATTCCAATCCAAAAGAAGATTCAAAACCTTCTATCAAATCAGATACTTTATTAAAATTAACAAATGTAGTCTTATTACTTTGTAAAATTTCTTTTGCTTTTTCTCCGGAATTATTAATCAAAGAAATTTCTATATCCGGTTTATCGTCACCACTATACCCCTTTATATAATATCCTTCTAAAACATTCAAAACATGTCTCAAATTTTCGGCATACGGTCCATATGAAGCTTTTGAAAATTTTAACCTTAAATTCTCACCGGCCTCTTGTAAAAAATACATTAATTTATGTATTTCCAATAATGTCAAAAAAGGATCTAACAATACTTCTAAATATTGTCTCATTAAACCTATTAGGGCAGCTCTTGCAGGAGTTAATGCAGGAATTTTACTTAAATCAATTTTGTGTTTAATATCCTGTTTGGTAGGCTCAAAAATAACTATTCTAACATCTTTTAATGTTCCTAAGATAGACTCTATTTTAGGTTTTACATCTTCCCATTTTAATCCGCCAAACCCGCAGCCTAATGGCGGTATTGCAATACTTTTGATATTTAATCGTTTAATATCTTCTGATAATGATAATAAACCTTTTTCTATATTTTCTATTTTGCTGTCGGATTTCCAATGTAATTTTGTAGGAAAATTTATAATATAATGCGGCTGCACAAGTGTATTTAAGTTAACAATAAACATTTTTCCTAAAATAACTTGTCCTTTTTTACAAGCACTTTCATATTGTCTAAAATTATCCGGATATGCCTTTTTAAACTGCAAAGCGATACCTTTCCCCATAATTCCAACACAATTTACGGTATTTACAATAGCATCTGCTTTTTCTAATAATAAATTACCTTGTTTAAATTCAAACATATTATTCCTCAATAATACCAGTTATTACATACTTCAACTTTTATATCTTTATTTACTATTTTTTTCACTTCATTTAACATTTCTATATCAAAAACACCTATTCTCTCTACAAGATTAAAATCAACTTTTTCTTCTACTAAAAATTCTGCCTGTTTTTCATGTTTTATTTTATCTTTTCCTCCCCAATCAAGAGAATTTATTGCATTCCAATTAAGTTCTTTTAAGAAATCAATTTTATTAGAATCTTTAAAATAATATGAACCCGCATTTGAATCCGTAATAACCCATCTCTTATTATTTCTTTTTGCCCACTCTACAACTTTAAACATATCAAATTCAAAATGAACTATGAACTCCTGACCATCTTTAAATGATAAATTATCATTTTTCATATATATCAAAAAAAGCATTACAGAACGATAACAATAATAAAAAGGAACACATTGCCCAACTTTTAAATCCGGATAAGATTCAAAACAATTATTCAATCTTCTTTCTTTTATATTATTTAATCCTATGTTTGCATTTTTATATTTATCAGATTTTTTTATTTTACTATAAGAAAATATATAACCGGATTCAATTATTGATTTTAAATTATACACTGGAGCTATATAATATATTTTAGGATTATTGTTCATTTTTATATTTTAAATTTTCAAATTTACAAGCCAAATTAATGTTATATAAAAATTTTTAGAAATGTATTTTAATATTTTTTCGATTTGATTAAATTATTGATTGATATTTTACTATAACATTCTCGTCGAATTTCACAACACACCTATTAGATTATAGCTAAAAACAAATATTTTTGCAATATTTTATTTCGATTGTTTCAGTTGGTTCAATTATTTCAGTTGTTTCTTTTTGCAAAATTCAAGGGATGTTTACCATTTAAAATTTATTTGAGAAGTTTTCTAAAAACTTTGATGATTAACGGTTTTTCGTTGAGACAGTTTGGGATTAGTTTGTCGAGTTTTTCGCTTTTGTAGTTTCCATACATTCATCCCTCTATACATCCATCCCTCAAAAATCGCCTTGCGATTTTTATTGTCGTTGCCATTCCGTCTGTCATGCTGAGCTTGTCGAAGCATCTCGTCGTTCATTGTACATTGTACATCA
>CALGGE010000064.1 GCA_937916125.1 uncultured Elusimicrobia bacterium
AATGTATGATGTACAATGTACAATGAACGGCAACAGCGAGATTCCCGACAGAAACTCTCGGGAATGACAGACAAAACGGCAATAAACTAAAAAAAAGGAGAAGAATTATGAAAAGAAAATTAAAAGGTTTCACGTTAGTAGAGTTGGTTATAACGATCGCAATCGTTATTATTCTGTCAGTAATTTCGGTACCGATTTACAGAGGTTATGTTAACAAAGCACAAATGTCTGAAGGATATGCTTTATTAGGGTTAATACTGTCTGCTCAAAAAAATTATTACAGTGAATATGGAATGTTTTTAGATGACAATTTTTCTTCAAGTCCTGTTGAGAACTCTTTTACCTGCAAAGAAGAAGTGTTGGGAATTGATGCAAGTACAAATAAATATTATACTATTTTTAACGTCAGCTATTCTTGTGGATACACGGCGTGCAGACCTGTAGTACAAGGAAAAGATGTTCCGCCGATAACACTGTATTATAGTACTACTGCAAGAGCAACTTTCTATTAATTATCGATATAAAGCATAAGCAGCAAAGGGGAATGACCTTTGCTGCTTTTTTATTATAAACATAATTTTATTATAAACACAATCTGCTTAATTAATATTTTTCGGGGACTTCTTCCAAAATGACCTCGGCGTTTTTATCCTCAGGTATGGGAGTTCCCGAAAATTTATTTTTAACCCAGTCACCGATTGAATCGACTATAATGTAAGTAACCGGCGTCATAAGCAGAGTAACAAGCAACGAAAGAAGCTGTCCGCCGACAATAACGATAGCCAAACTTCTTCTTACATCGGCACCTTCACCGTTGGAAATCATCATAGGTATCATGGAAACTATAAGCGTTAAGGTAGTCATTAAAATAGGTCTAAGTCTTACCTTGTTAGCTTCAAGTATTGCATTGGTTCTTCCGTAACCTCTTGCCCTTAACTGGTTGGTATAATCCGTCTGCAAAATAGCGTTTTTACTGACGACACCTATTAACATAAACATACCCAACAAACTGAAGATGTTTAATGTTTGGTGCGTAATCATAAGTGCAAACAATGCGAAAGGAATCGTTAAAGGCAAACTTATGATAATAGCTATCGGATGCGTATATTTTTCCATTAAAGCACAAAGAATTATATACTTAAATATGAAAGCCAAAACAAATGCCATAATGAAAGATACGAACATTTTTCCCATTTCTTTTGCCATACCGCTTTGCATAACGGTGTATTCCGGTTCCGCATTAAGAGAATAGAACGTATCCTGCATTATTTTTATTGCACTTCTCGTATCAAGCCCGTTTAAGTTAGCTTCTACTCTGACTTCTCTTTGTCTTGAAATTCTGTTAATCTGGCTGGGACCGACGCCCTCTTCAAGTTCGGCAATACTGTCAAGACGGACAACGGTATCTTTACCGTTAATTCTTGCAGGTATTAAAAGTGCGGAAATTGCCTCTTTTGTATTTCTGTATTCTTCGGCTACTCTGACACGCACTTCATAAAGTTCATCGCCCTCTTTATACTTGGTAATATCATCTTCTCCGCCGACCATGGTTCTTAAAGCTGCCGCTATTGCCGTAACGTTAACACCCAAATTGTTGGCTTTGTCTCTGTTGATAACTACTCTGTATTCCGGCTTTGCCAAATCCACGGATAAATCCAAATCTATAAAACGCGGATCCTGTGCAAGCTTGTTCTTAGTATCATTGGCATAACCTATCAACTTATTTAAATCCGGTCCCATCAAACTGAGCTGAACATTTTTATTACCGCTGGCAGCACCCTCGCTTCTTACAAGGACTGCCGTCGTAAGACCGGTATATTTTTTCATCATTTCTCTGATGCTTTTAATATAATCTTTTGTTTTTAAACCGTGTCTGTTTTCTCTGTCTTCAAGTTCCACTTCCAAATAACCTTTATTTGTCGGACTGGAGTTTGAAAACGTACTTAAGCCGTCTCCGCCTTTACCGGCAACAGCCAAAATTCTGTTTATGTAGGGCAGCCTTCTGACATCGGTTTCAATCTGTTTTAAAATTTCCACCATATCGGGATAACTTGTTCCCTCTTCGGCTTTTATCTGAACCTGAACTTTACCGGAATCTTCTTCCGGGAAGAATTCACCGCCCATCGTTTTAATCATGGGGAGAATTGCAAATATACATAAGAAAGCGAGAACAACCATTATCGTTTTATGGTGTATTGACCAGTCCAAAATAGGAATATAAAGTTTTACCAAATAATTGTTGACTCCGCTGACAATTTTATCAAGTTTATTTTCTCCTTCCGTTTTTTTCAACATTTTTGCACACAACATAGGTGTTAAGGTTAAAGCAACTATACCGGAAAGTGCTATTGCAAAAACAACCGTCCAACCGTAACTGCTTAATACTCTTCCCACCATACCGCCCATGTATGCAAGCGGTAAAAATATAACAAGTATGGCAAGCGTAGTTGCAATAACGGTTGCCGTAATTTCTTTTGCACCGTCCACGGCAGCCTGAACGGGAGTTTTATTATATTTTTCCATGTGACGATAAATATTTTCCAGCATAACTATAGCATCGTCTATAACAATACCGACAGCAACGGTTAACCCCAACAAAGTAATATTGTTTAAAGTAAAACCGTTCATATTCATAAATATGAAAGCACCTACGATGGAAATAGGAATTGCAAGGAAAGATATAAAAGTGGATCGGAGCGAACCCATAAACACAAGCACCATTATACCTGCCAAAAACGCACCTAAAAACAAATGTTCCAGCACGGTATTAACGGAAGCTCTTATTGAACCGCTCTGGTCGGACATTATCGCAATTTTCATATCGGGAGGCAAAGTTTGCTCTATGGTTTTAATTTTTTCTTTTACGCCGTCAATAACTTTAAGCGTGTTTGATCCGCTCTGTTTGGTTACTTCAAGCGTTACACAACGAACGCCGTCAAGACGGGTACTTTGCTCTTCATACTCTCCGCTGTCTTCAACTTCGGCGACATCGGAAAGTTTTATCGCTACTCCGTTTTTATTTGTAACAAATATATTTTTAAAATCTTCTACCGAGGGAACTCTTCCCAAAATTCTTAAACTGTAAGAGTTGTGATTTTGTTCCACTTTACCGCCGGGAATTTCAAAGTTCTGCTGGGCAAGTGCGGAAGTTACATCCGTAATAGGTATCTGCAACGAATAAAGCTTCAACGGATTTATGGTAACATGAACTTCTCTTTCTCTTCCGCCCACAATACTTACGGAACCTACTCCGGAAGTATTTTCTATAACTTCTTTAACTTTTTTCTTTGCAAGCTCGGTAAGCTCTATAATATCTCTTTTACCCGTAACGACAACATTCAATACAGCCTGTGCGTCCATATCGAGTTTTAAAACTACAGGAGAATCCGTTCCGTCGGGAAAATTCGATTTAACCTGTTCAATTTTATCTCTTACTTCCTGTATTCCCACATCGGAATTTTTATCCATATCAAACTTAACGAATACTACCGATACACCTTCCATGTTATAGGAATGAATTTCGTCAACGCCGGAAATTTCGTTGACGCCCTCTTCAATATATTTCGATATTGAAGTTTCTATTTCTTCCGGGCTCGCACCTACCAAAACGGTTTGAACTACGGTTGCGGGAATATCCATGCTCGGATACATACTGACGCCCATACTTCTGTAGCCCATAAGACCTAAAAATATTAACGAAACGCTTATCATTATGGTAAGGACAGGTCTGTGTATAAAAAATGCGGCAAAACCGCTGTGTTTTTTGTTCTCTTCCATATTCCAACTCCTAAATTCTTATATGACAGCTCACACACTGTTTCTTTTCAACTTTTCAACTGCCGTTGTCGTTCATTGTACATTGTACATTGCCGTTTCCAACTTTTCAACTGTTCAACTATTCAACTGTCGTTACAACTTTTCAACCAAATTCGCTTCGCAAATTTATTGTATCTCAATCTTGCTACCGTCTTTAATTCCGTAAACGAATTGTAAAATTTCTTCACCATCGTTAAGCCCGGCAACCTGCCAGTTGTTATTGTTTTTAAACTTAACTTCTATGTCTTTTCTTACAGCCTCAGTTCTGTCTTCGGAAGGAATCAAAACATAATTTTTTCCCGTTTCTTCATCTTCGTAAATGCTGTTTTTTGATACGGACAAAACATTTTTAACTTCTTTTAAAGAAATATCTACACGTGCAAACATTCCGGATTTCAACAACCCGTCTGAATTATTTGCTCTGAATTCAACGGCAACACTTCTGCTTAAAGAATCCACAACAGGGCTGATAAGGTCGAGCGTAGCTTCAAAAGTTCTGTCGGGAAAAGCCTCAACGGAAAGCTGAGCCGTCTGACCTTTGTAAATTTCATTAACATATCTTTCGGGAACATCAACTTTTATTCTTACTACGGACTGATTAACTATCAAAGCTACCGGTGTCTGCGTAGTAACATTTTCACCGGGATCAAGATAAATTCTTCCTACTACTCCGGACAACGTTGACGGAACAACGGTAGGCTTATATGTAGCACCTACTTCATCTCTATCTATCAAAGATACTGTCTGATCTTTCTTAACTTTGTCGCCCTCTCTTAAGAGATTTTTCTGCAATTTCCCGTTGATTCTCGGATACAAAACAGCTTCTTCCAAAGCTTTAATATTTCCCGAAGTTATCAACTGATGTTTCAAATCTCTTTTTTGAACCTGCTCGGTCTTAACGACAAAAACATCTTTTGCAACATCATTCAATACGGCAGTGTTATCCTTTTTAAATGCAACCTGATAAACTATAAAAATAACCGCCAATACTATAATACTCCATACTACAATTGCACCCGACTTGTTTTTTTCTTCCTGAACATTTTCCTGTTGATTTAAATTTTCATTACTCATAATCTTTTGTCTCCAATCCTACTGCATAATTTAAGTCCGATAAAGCCACATGTGCATCATATACAGCCTGAACATACAATAAATTCGAATCGTTCAAGTCCGAAATTGCATCATTCAGCTCCAACTGACTTATTAACCCGTTTCTGTATCTTAACATTTTTGAGTTTAAATTTTCCTGTGCCTGCTCGACAACACCTTTTGTAGATTCAATTCTTTTTTTAGCTTCTTCCAAATTCAACCATGCGGCTTTCACCTGTATTCTTACGGTTTTTTTCAAATTTTCATAGCTTGCCTGAGCATCTTCATAATATTTTTCTTTCTGTTTTATTTGAGAACTTGTAGAAAAACCCTCAAATATGGGAAGGCTTAATTTTAACCCCGCATTTGCTCCCCAATAATAGTGATCTTTGTCGGGAAGACCTTCTTTCGTATATCCGTAATAACCGTAGTTACCGTAGGCTGCCAACGTGGGATAGTTGCCCGCTTTGCTTATTTTCAGGTTCGTATCGGCTATCTGAACTGCTAACTTTGATACGATAAGCTCCGGTCTTTGCTCGTAAGCAACATTATACAAATGCTGAATATCCTTTACGTTCGGAACGGTTAAATCGTTTTCCGTCCACGTCAAATATATAGGAAATTCCGGATCTTTATTTAAAATTTGTCTTAAATACAGAGTGGATAAATCCACATTTTTCTTTGCCTGTAAAACCTGCGGAACAATATTATCTACTCTAACCTGTTGCGTCAATACATCCAAATTGCTGGAAAGTCCCTGTTTGTATCTTGCTTTTGTTTCGGTTAAATGTTGTTTAGCAATTTCCAAATAAGTTTCCTGCACGTGAACAAGTGCCGAAGCATAAATTATGGCATAACAATATTGCGTTACCTGCTTGGCAACGAATGTTTTTGTATTCTTTAACTGATAATCTGCACTTTCTGACTGAAGTTTGGCAAACTCTTTACTGTTTTTTATTTTTCCGCCCGTCCACAAAACCCAATTTGCATTAAGCTCTGCCGTGTATGTGTTATTTGCGATGGTAGCTTCAACCATTTTATCGGTTTGCGAGTTTAAAGCATGTGTTCTTAAAAAAGCTCTGTTATATCCCGCGTCAAACGACAAATTCGGATAATAACCGGAAGTCATCTGTGTAACCATTTCTTCATAAATTTCTTTCATTTTAGTGGCGGTATATACCTGATAACTGTCTTTTAATGCCATACGAACGGCATCTTTTATGGTTATTTTTGTTCCGTTACCGCGTTCGATTTCTTTAAAAAGTTTGGCTTTTATGCTGCTTTCAAAACTGTGTTTTGAGGTTGCCGCTTTTACTTTTGACGAAGTGTTGGCTTTACTTTTTGAAGATACCGACTTTGATGTCTTTGCCGTAGCGGCAAAAGCATTAATACCGAATGTTAAAATAAGAAACAGCGTCAATATTTTTTTCATCAACAGAATATTCTCCTTATATAAGTTTATAATTAATAGCTCTCAAAATTGCCAAAGACATATCTTTCGGATAATCGTCATTCATTTTTCCTTTATTGAAAACCATATCATGAACACATGCCTGCAAAAGATAAAAACCTATTTTGGCATCTTTTAAAGTTATATTTTTTTTATCAACTTCTTTCAGAAAAATCTTTTTTAACAGTTCTTCGCCGGTTTTTTTTAAAGGAATAAGCCTTTTTTCCAATTTATCGTTGACCATCACATAGTCCACGAAATGTAAAAAGAACGACAAAAATTTCTTGCCCTGCAGTTGACAATTTTTTGTAAAGATATCAAACAAAATATCTTTTAAAGCCATATTTTTGTCAATATATTCCTGCAAATCTTTATTGTTTCTTTTTATAATAAAATCCACTATCGTAAAACAAATTTCGTCTTTATCTTTAAAATAATAGTATAAAGACGGTTTTGTTATATCGCAAGCCTGAGAAATTTCCCGCATAGAAACATCTTTTACGTTTTTTTTGGCTATTAATTTAAATGCTTCTTTTAAAATTTTTTCTCTCATAAAAGTTCGTCTATTTATTGTAAACCGGCTTTTATTTTACCTACCGAACGGTAAGTAATATAACAAATACGGAATATTTTGTCAAGCGAAAATTATTTGTATTTTTTTACAGACAATCAGTTACATTTTCTTGTTTTAGCCAAATATTCAAAGAATTTTTTGTCGGTATAATCCGTAACGAAATTGGAATTCATAAGATTGCCGTTTTCGTCGTAGCCGACCTTTCCTTCAAAAGTCTTTATATTATCTTCCGTTCTGTAAATTTCCTTATGTTCGACAACATCTTTTATTCCTCTTATAAATTCCGTTGCCGGTGTTATACTTCCCAAAAGCAGAGACAAAATTAAAAACAAATAACTGAAAGTATGTTGTTTGTAATTAAATTTTCCGAATAAAAATTTTATTATCATAACACAAAGTAAAACCAATGCGGGAATTGATGCACGCATACAAAAATCCGCACCGTCTCCCACTTTTATCAACGGACAAAGCAACAGAGAAACAAAACAAATATAGTACAGCATATTATATTTATACCGTTTGTAAATAAACAATAAATTTATACCGGCTTCCAAAAAGAAAAACCATACAAACATAACAATATAGTACATAAAATATATTTTACCGTACGGGACATTTGAAATACTTTGCATACCGGAAACAGACCCGTTTGAAACAAAATAAAGAAATATTATAGGCATTATAAAAAGTACCGAAATTATATTCTGCACCGAAAAAATTTTTGAGATATAAAGATTAATTTCTTTTCTCTTATATGCGGAAACGAAATACTTTATCAGGTAGCACGTCATAAACAAAGCCAGCCCCGCAAACGGCATCGGTGCAAGAAAGAAACACAAAAGTGCCATAACGCCGAAATTTGTGATATCTTTTCTGTTATTATAAAACATCATAGTCATAAGCCATGCAGGTATTCCCTGATTAAACACCCAGAACAAAACAGTCGTCATGGAACTATACTGACCTACAAAACAAGACCACCATTCCAAATGTAAAGTTCTAAACGCCTGCTTTGCATCATAAAATATCGGATAAGCCGCACCGACGGCATCCATACCGGAAAACAATATAAAAATCCCGAGTGCAATTAATATTTTTGAAATATTTTTTGCTTTAACCGCCTTTAACAAATGACAGAAAACAAGGAATACGCCAAACACGGAGTACGCCAACAACACAACGTTCCCGACGAAAAACGAGAACAGGTCAGAAACATTTGTAAATATTGTGGCAACCAGTGCCGACGGAAGCCAATAGCCGATATAATACACCATTGCCACATCGGCACTTTTATAATAAACAGGCCAGCTGTAATTTATTAAATCCCTAAATATTGCATTTCTGCAATTATGGTCCCAACTCTGATACCAAAATCCGCCAAGTCCCGCCAACCAACACCATACAAACGCAATTGCTATCAACAGCCAAATAATTTTTCTGTCACTGATAAAAGTAAAACCGTTACAATTTTTAAAATACCCGGCATATACTGCCCAAATCAGCAATAGTGCCGCTATCATGGCAAAGTAAGGTTTCAGCCAGCCGAGAAGAAATATCAACAACGGCAAACCTGCATATATTATCGTTAGCCTGTTTAATGTTTGTAAATTTATTTTCAGTTTCATATTTTTATATAAGTTCTTTTCAAATAATAATTTTTTTTATTTTTTTATTTTTAAGGTTTGTTTGTTACGCATTTTTTCGATTTGAAGTTTTAAATTTAAAATTTCTTTTTCCAGCCGAAGAATTTTAATATCTTTTTCGTCAAGAGATGTTTTATCACACGAAGCGACATATCCGGAATCTTCAATAAAATAATTTATCGGCATATCCAAAGCCATGGCAATTTTCTTAACCGATTCTATTTTCGGAATTGTTCTTCCCGTAGTCCAGAAACTAATTCTTTGTTGAATACACCCGAGTTTTTTCGCAAGTTCTCTTTGTGTGATATGCTTTTCAAACATTATTTTTTTTAATTGTTCACTGAAAAACGTCTTTTTGGGTTTCATAAAAAACACCTCTTTTTAATAAAAACTCTTGACTTTGTTAAAAATATATGTTATATTAACTATCAATTGATAGTTAATAAATATCATTTAATAGTTTATTTATAAAAACAATAAAAAAATAACATAAGCCGAGCGGGCTGTAAACATAGATACAACCTTGATATCAATTTACAACATAGCTGTAATTTGAAAATACATGGCATTATTTCTATCTTCTCGGCTTATTATACTAAAAATAAATAAAGGAGTAAAGAAGTTGAGAACGACAACGACAGTTGAATAGTTGAAGAGTTGGGAAGAGTTGAGAACAGCAATGTACAATGTATGATGTACAATGTACAATGAACGGCAACAGCGAGATTCCCGACAGAAACACTCGGGAATGACAGACGGAACGGCAATAAACTAAAAAAAGGAGAAGAATTATGAAAAGGAAATTAAAAGGTTTTACCTTAGTAGAGTTGGTAATAACGATTGCAATCGTTATTATTCTGTCGGTAGTAAGCGTGCCGATTTATCAAGGGTACACCAGAAAAGCAAAGTTGTCTGAGGGTTACGCATTGCTTGGATTAATTCTTTCTGCACAGAAAAGTTATTTCAGTGAATATGGAAACTTTTTTTCCGGAGGTCCTAATAACAGTTTTATCCAAACATGCTATGAACCTACACTTAATATTGATGCGAGAGGAAATAAATATTTCACTTTCTTTCATGATGGTTATAATTGGAACGTTGGTGAAAATTGGGAGTCTAAAATAAAATTTTATGCCGAAGTACATATGACACCAGATTTAATTAGCGATTGTTCCCAGATATCTCTTTGGTATAATTTGACAACAGGAGCAACAATTAAAGAAAGCAATTTTTAATTCCGACAGACCTTAGAGAAAATGGAAGTTAATCAGAAGTTTGCCACTTTTAGGGGTAAACTTCGGTGATAACGACAACTGCAACGATAACGGCGGGATGCTTCGACAAGCTCAGCATGACAGAAAGACAGTTGAAAAGTTGAAAACGGCAATGTACAATGTATGATGTACAATGTACAAT
>CALGGE010000065.1 GCA_937916125.1 uncultured Elusimicrobia bacterium
TACATCATACATTGTACATTGCCGTTTTCAACTCTTCAACTTTTCAACTGTCGTTTATTGCACATTGCCGTTAAATGTCAAGGTTTGTTACATCAAGCGAATGTGCCTGTATAAACTGTCTTCTTGCATCCACTTTGTCACCCATAAGCGTCGTAAAGATTCTGTCGGTTTCTATAGCGTCTTCCAGTTTAACTCTCAACATTTTTCTTCTTTCCGGATCCATAGTAGTTTCCCACAGCTGTTCCGGGTTCATTTCACCGAGACCTTTATATCTTTGAATGGTTGCACCTTTTCTGCCAAGCTCTCTGATTTTTTCTATCAGTTGGTTGGTGGACGCCAAATCGTGAACATCGTTATTGGGGCCTTTCAACCTGTAAACGGGTTTAACATGTGTAGTTCCGTAATGGTGCAAATGTAAACCTTTGTCCGCAAGTTTCTGTGCCAAAATATTTATTCTCGGTAATTCCCACAACTCTTTATATTCCGGTAAAACTTCTTCCGTCAAACCATCTACCGGAAGCTCGCCGTTTTCCTGCTGTAAGTTTCTCTTTCTTTCTGCAAGCTCGGCTTTAAACTCTTTCCACTCTTTATCGGAATAAATATATCTTACAGTATTTTGATCGACTACTCTGAATAACGGCATCTTGCCTTCTTCTCTGAATTTAAGATATTCCTGCCAGTTTAGACCTTTCTTTGTAATTTTTATAATAAGGTTATCAAGCTCGGAAATTGATTCAACTATTTTTGTAAGTTCTTTCTGGTCTATCTCTTCGCCTATCTGTTGCCCGTCGTGAAGAAGTATCATGCTCTGCCCGTCAAGACCTTGCTTGAACAAAAATTTGTCAAGTTCGTCTTCGGTCTGCAGATACATTTCCTTTTTACCTTTTTTAACTTTGTACAGAGGAGGCTGAGCAATATAAACATATCCGTGGTCTATAAGCTGCGGCATCTGCCTGTAGAAGAAAGTTAAAAGAAGCGTTCTGATATGAGCACCGTCCACATCGGCATCGGTCATAATAACAACTTTATGATAACGAACTTTATCAATATTGAATTCGCTTTCATCCTTACCGATACCTGCACCGATTGCGGTAATCATCGTCTTGATTTCTTCGTTGGTCAACATCTTTGTAAGACGAGACTTTTCAACATTTAATATTTTACCTCTTAAAGGAAGTATCGCTTGGAAAGCTCTGTTTCTGCCCTGCTTTGCGGAACCTCCCGCGGAGTTTCCTTCTACGATAAACAATTCGGTTTTTGTCGGGTCTTTTTCGGAACAATCGGCAAGTTTGCCCGGAAGTGCCGCCGAATCCAAAGCACCTTTTCTTCTGGTAAGTTCTCTTGCTTTTCTTGCGGCTTCTCGAGCTTCTGCGGCGTTAATGGCTTTCTCTAAAATCTGTCCCGCAATATTAGGATTTTCTTCCAAGAAAGTTGTTAAAGCATCACCTACAAGCGATTTAACTATACCTTCCACTTCGGAGTTTCCGAGTTTTGTTTTGGTCTGCCCTTCAAACTGCGGGTTAGGCACTTTGACCGAAATTACTGCCGTTAAACCTTCACGAACATCATCGCCCGAAAGTGAAAGATTTTTATTCTTTGAAAGTTCGTTTTTCTTAATGTAATCGTTAACAACTCTTGTTAATGCCGAACGGAAACCGGATAAATGCGTTCCTCCCTCAACGGTATTAATGTTGTTGACGAAAGTAAAAATCTGTTCGTTGTAAGAATCGTTATACTGCATTGCAACTTCCACATCAACATTATCTTTGTTTTTTGCAAAGTATATCGGTTCTTTATTTATCACTTGTTTGTTTGTGTTAAGGTAAGTAACGAAAGTTTTAATACCGCCCTCATAATGGAAAGTATGTTCTTTATCCTGCCTCTCGTCGATAATCGTAATATTTGCACCTGCATTTAAAAATGCAAGCTCTCTTAATCTGTTAACCAAAATATCAAAAGAGTATGTGGTTACGGAAAATATTTCCGGGTCGGGAAGGAATGTAACTTTAGTTCCTCTGTCGTCGGTTTTACCGATTATTTCAAGCTTGGTTGTGGGTTTACCTTTAGAATATTCCTGTTTGTAAATATTTCCGTTTCTGTAAACTTCAACAGTCAGCTTTGTTGAAAGTGCATTTACGCACGATACACCTACACCGTGCAAACCGCCGGAAACTTTATAAGAATTTTTATCGAATTTTCCGCCTGCATGAAGTACCGTCAACACAACTTCCAATGCGGACTTATCTTTGAATTTCGGATGAGGATCTACGGGGATACCTCTACCGTCGTCAAGCACCGTTATTGAATTATCGGGATGAATTGTAACATCTATATTTTTGCAATATCCCGCCAAAACTTCATCTATTGAGTTATCGACAACTTCATATACAAGGTGATGCAACCCTTGCGATGATGTTGACCCGATATACATAGCAGGTCTTTTTCTAACGGCTTCAAGCCCTTCCAAAACCTGAATTTTGGAAGCATCATAACTTGATGCCGCTTTGTTTTGCTCTTCGTTAGTCATTAAAAATCCCCCCAATATTTGTAATGTATAATGTAAAATGTATAATGTATAATGTCGGAATAACTACAATATTTTTAGACTTTTTGTAGTTGCCGTTCATTATTGTACATTGCACGTTGTACATTGTACATTAAAATAATGCACTTCGTGCATTATTTGATCTCGCACTTAATATCTTTTATTTTTTTACCGCCTAAATATTGGTTTAAGCGGTTAATAATTTGTCTTTTTCTTAAATTAAAATCATTTAAATATACTGCCGAGCCTGTGGCTGCACGTATAATACCGTCTTTATATCCGTTTAAAACTACTTTTTTATTGCCTATTTCCTGTTCCCAACGAGACATTATAATAAAATACTCGTCGGTAAGCCCGATAAAACGTGCAACTTTCATTAACACGGCAGAACTTTCATCAAATTCTTTCTGCCTGTTTTCGCCTTTTTTAAAAAAATTTTTTGATGATTTCATAAAAAATGCTTCACATTTTTTAGCTGAGAAGCTGAGCCGGGAAAATATAGCTTCCCCTCAGCTGAGCAGCAGAGTATTTAATGTAAAAATTGCTTTGCAATTTTTGATTTTTTATTTGATTATAAATTACCGTTATATTGTATATAAAATTTGAAATTTTTTCAACAAAAAAACACCTTGTTTTTTATCGTATTTTATGTCGATTTTTTATCTTAAATTTAAATTATATTTTTTATTTAAACATATCAAGATATTCATTAAGTTCATAATATCTGTTTCGGGATGAATTTGTTTTTTCTTTAATAATATTTAAATTAATTAAATCTTGAATTAAAGCATGTGCTTTACCAAAAGAACATTGCAATTTTTCTGCAGCCAAATTGATGTTCATTATAGGTTCTGCAAACATATATCTTATCAATTCTTTCGCGGAAGTAGCTTTATGTCCCAACCGTAAAATAATTGTATTGTTTAGGTCAAAATACATTTTGCTGTTTTTTTAAATAAGTCAATATCTTATTTCAAATTTTGGCTATTTTTTGAAATAAGAAATAGCGGAAGATTGGAATACGAAGTGTTAGTTATTAATTTATTTTTTTATTGTCTCATTGGCATTACTACACAGAGATAGTTTTTATCTTTTTCCGGAGTAATTATTACAGGACTTTGCGGAGTGGTATATGAAAAATAAATATTTTGCTCATCTATATTTTGTAATATATCTTTGATATAATTAGGATTAAAATTAATATCAAAAACTTCACCTGAATATTCTATTTCAACTTCTGTTTCACCTGAACCCAAACCTACCGTATTTGCGGAAACTATCATTTTATTTTTTTCAAAACTGAACCTTATGGAAGAAGATCTGTCCGCTACAAGTTTATCGCCGGTAAGTAAAGCCATCTGTTTTACGGCAGTCATAGTCTGTGCGGAATTTAGCATAATTTTAGACATTGCCTTTTTAGGTATAACCTGTTCATAGTTAGGGAAAACTCCCTCTATTAACTTAGTTTGGAATGTTATATCACCTATCATTACAGTCATTAAATTATCACTTAAACTTATTTTAACTTCTTCTACTTTATCATTGGAAGATATTAGTCTTAAAATATCCGAAACTGCCTTTGTGGGAATAATAACTTTGCCGTTTATATTTTCATCAAAACCTTCAACATTAACATAAGATAATCTTCTGCCATCGGTAGAAACAGCCTTTAATACTCCTTTTTCAATTATAAAATATACACCGTTTAAAACATATTTCTGGCTGTCTTTTGATACGGAAAATAAAGTTTTTTTAAACATTGAAGCAAGTATTGAAGATTTTACCGAAAAAATATTTTCCTTTTGAAATTCCGGCAATGTGGGATAATCTTTTTTATCTATACCCATTAAAACGAATTTTGACTTACCGGCTTTTAAATTTATCTGATTTGTTTCATCGGCTTTTATTTCTATATTTCCGTCACCGACTTCTTTTACTATATCATTAAACCTTTTTGCAGGAATTGTTATTGCACCCTCTTCAACTATTTCGGCTTTTATATAGCAGGTAACACCTATTTCAAGATCCGTTGCCGATAATTTTATTTTATTATCTTCTGTTTCAAATAAAAAGTTGGATAATACCGGTAATGTTATCTTGGATGCTATAACCGGTGAAACTATTTGCATCCCCTTAATTAATTCGTCTTTTGCACAAATTACTTTCATTTACTATTCCTCCTTTTTATTTTTAATTTAGTAATAATTATAGTAATGCTGTTAATAACTTAAAAAAATGAAAATTTACTAAAAAATTTATATTTATCAAGCATTTTTTTTATTAACTTAATGTTAATAAGTATGTGGATAACTTTTATTAATTATCAACATATTAGAACTTATTTTACTTTTCAACAAGATTTATAGGTTATTAACAAAAATATTAACATCTTTACTTCTATATTTCAAATTCTCTGCCGTTCTGTCTGTCATTCCCGAGTGTTTCTGTCGTGAATCTCGCCGTTGCCATTTGTCGTTGTCGTTCAATGTACATTGTACATTATACATTATACATTGTCGTTCTCAGCTTTTCAATAATTTTTTAGTTTTCTTTTATCATCTTAATAATTTTATTAATTTCTGCATTAAAGAACGGGTCTTCCGCCACTTTTTTACTTATTTTATTGTAAGCATGCATTACGGTAGTATGGTCTCTTCCGCCGAATGTATCTCCGATTTCTGTTGTTGACATATCGGTTAAAGATCTTGCCAAATACATCGCTATTTGTCGCGGTACTGCAAGCTGAGCGGTTCTTTTCTTAACTTTTAAATCTTTTACCGTTAAACTGTATTCTTCTGCTACAATCTGCTGAATTTTATCTATGGTTATTTTAGCGTTTTCGTCGGGAACTATAACATCTTTTAATATTGTTTTAACGGAATCTAAAGTAAACGGTGTATTTGTAAATTTAATAAAAGACGTAACTCTTAACAGTGTACCTTCCAATTCTCTTATGTTGGACTTAATTTGAGAGGCAATAAACATTATAACATCATCTGGAACGGAAAAACCTTCTTCTTCGGCTTTCTTTTTTAATATGGCAATTCTTGTTTCGGTATCGGGAGCCTGAATATCTACGGTATTACCCCATTTGAACCTTGAAATTAATCTTTCTTCCACTTCAAGTTTATCCTGAGGTCTATCGGAAGCAATAACTATCTGTTTACCGCCGTCTTTTAATGTATTGAAAATATTAAAAAATTCTTCCTGAGAACTATCCTTATTTACAAGAAACTGAATATCATCTATTAAAAGACAATCAAGGTTTCTGTATTTATTTTTAAAGTCGGACATTTTCTCCGGAAATCTTATGGCTTCTATAAAGTCCGAAGCGAATTTTTCGCAGGTTACATATAATATTCTGAAATTAGGGAAATTTTTTTTCAGCTCATTACCGATGGCATGCATTAAATGAGTTTTTCCCAGCCCAACACCGCCGTAAATGAATAAAGGATTAAACTGTTTGCCCGGATTTTTCGTAACGGCTTCCGCACAGCCCGAAGCAAATCTGTTTGAATTACCGACGATAAACCTTTCAAAAGTGTATTTTGAGTTTAGCTGGTCTTTTATCATAGAAGAAACGGGAACATCGGGGTGCGTAGGAATAGAAGGAACTTTTGACATCTGTTCGGAAATATCTTTTTCTATTTTATATCCGAGTTTGATATCTTTGGAATATTCTTTTTTAAGTATTTGTTCTATATTGAACTGCTGATTTTTTTCTATCCATTGAGAAAAAAAGTTGTTAGGTACGGAAATAGTAAAAATATCTTCGTTTAAAGATACCGGTGTTACAGGCTTAATCCAAAGGTTTACGGACTCCTGTCCGATACTTAATGACAAATTATCCACAACTTTTTTCCATACATCCGATACTGAAACGTCCATTTTATCCCCAAACTTATCCACAATTGTGGATAACTTATTAAAATATTGATTTTTGATAATTGTTTTAACTTCTTTTTCTCGTCAACAAAGTTGTTAAAAAATGCGGAAAAACAGTATATAAAATTGATAAAGAATAGTCAAATAAAAAATGCCGTTTTATATGCTATTCAATTAACATAGAGTCCCCGTACGAAAAAAATCTGTATTTTTTTTCAACGGCTTCTTTATAGGCCCGTAAAATAAATTCTCTTCCTGCCAAAGCACTTACCATCATAAGCGGTGTAGAACCGGGCAAATGCAGGTTTGTAAACATTGCTTTAACTATTTTAAATTTGTATCCCGGATAAATAAAAATTTCCGTTTCACCGCAAGAACTTTCTATACTTATAAGCTCATTATTTTCATTATATTTTCCGGTTAAAGCCGCAATTGTTTCCAAACTTCTTACACTGGTAGTACCTACAGCGATAATTCTTTTTTTGTCAGATAATGCTTTATTTATTTTTTCGGCATTTTGTTCGTCGAGAATATATTTTTCCGGAAGCATTTTATGCTTGTTGATATCTTCCGAAAGTATCGGCTTAAACGTTCCCCAACCGACATGCAGAACTATATTTACAATTTCAACTTTTTTTTCTTGTAATTTTTCCAAAATTTCTTTCGTGAAATGTAAACCGGCAGTAGGTGCTGCAATTGCACCTTTATTTTCGGCATATACGGTTTGATAACGTGTCTTATCCAAATCAAAATATTTTTCCGCAAGGCCGTCTTTTCTTTTAATGTAAGGCGGAAGCGGCATAAAACCGTGTTTTTCCAAAAGAGGTTGAATATCGGGCTTGTTAAAACGAATAATTTTATTGTCGTTATCGTCAGTACCGATAAAAGTACATTCATATCCGTCATCAAAAATAACTTTTTGATTTATTCTTAAAAAAGGTTTTGCAAGTACGGTAAAATCCGGTCCACGTTGCATGGGGTTAAGGAACAGAATTTCCACTTTTCCGCCGGTTTCTTTTTTGCCGTAAAGCCTTGCAGGGACAACCTTTGTGGTATTTATTACCAAACAGTCATTTTCGCCTAAAATATCGACGATATTAAAAAAATTTTTATGTTCTATGGTTTTATTTTGTCTGTTCAAAATTATCAGTCTTGAATCGCTTCGTTTTTCTGCAGGCGTTTGTGCAATAAGTTCCTGCGGAATATCATAATTATAGTTTGATAAGAGTTGATCTTTATTTTCCATAACTGATTTTTCCTATATTTGTTCCGGGATAATAATAATCCAATATTTTTCTATAAGAAATTTTCTTGTCGCCCATAGCTTTTGCACCCCATTGGCACAAACCTACTTTGTGTCCCCAACCGTGTCCGGAAAATACAAATTTATTTTTACTTTTTTTTATACTTGAAAACATCGTACTTTTAATTTTAAAAGCATCTACGGTCAGCCTGAAAGTATATGCATTTAATTTCAATTTTCCTTTTGAATGTGAAATAATTACATCTTTTGCGGCCTTTCCTGACGTTTTCCCGGAATAAGATATTTTGTTTATCGTGCCGACTTTATATCCTGCGGCAATTAATTTTTCTCTTATAAAACTTTCGGGAACTTCGGATGTCCAGTTTGAATGAGGGTTGCCACCGCAATATTTATCTTTTTTCCCTCTTAAATATTCGGGTGTTTCCTGTTTCCATCCCCAAACGTATTTAGGATCGTCGGTATATCCGCCGCAGGCAGCGTGGAAAAGTGTTTGTGCAAGAGCGTTTTTGTACAATATTACTTCGCTTGCGGTATCATGTATTGCAAGGTTACATTTTTTGTTCTCGCAAGAACCGCCGCCATATACCTGACAATGCACGGTTGAACATACATCAAAACCTTCTTTTGCATGTCTGCCGATATTTTTAGCGGCATAAGTTCTGCTGATAACAGCTTGAGTTTTTAATGCTTCCGTATTCCACGAAGCAGAGGCTTCTTTCGGCAAAATTCCTTTTAAGTAATCTTCAAATTTTAATTCGTTAATGATATTTATTTTCCCGCCTTTGGAACTGACGGTAATTGTACCGCGATAAATTTTGTTATTTACCAAAAGACAATTTTTTTCGGAAACAAATTTTATGGGGAGTTTGTATCTTTTGTTGCCGATAACGGCGGTATTTGTTTCGGGGGTAACGGTTATTTTGCCGGCAGACAACATAACCTGTTTCCCGTTTGAAACAAAGTAATATTTTTTATCGCATCCTACGGTTATCGGAGCATTTGCGGAGCCGATTCCCACTTTGATATATTCCTTAACGGAAACAGCAAATACGTCGAGACACAAAAAAAATATAAAGATAAAAACAAACAAAAATTTATTTAATTTATTCATCGGCTACTTTAGCTGTTTTCTGCTGCCGGGTTTAACAGGTACTGAACCTTGTTTGCACATCGGGCATTCTTCGGCTTTAAAACTTTTTACTTCCAAACTCAACAAAGCAAATCTCGGTACGCCGAAATCCACTTTCCCGGCACTTCTGTCAACCAAAGAACAAACAGCGACAATTTCTGCTCCGGAATCTTTTAAACTTTCAATAACTTCTCTCGTAGAAAGACCTGTTGTGATAACATCTTCAACAACAAGAACTTTTTCGCCTTTTGCGACGGAAAAACCTCTTCTTAAAGTTACTTTCCCGTCAACTCTTTCCGTAAAAATAGCTCTTGTACCGAATGCTCGTCCCATTTCGTGGCCGATAATTACACCGCCCATTGCAGGGGAAACAACAACATCTATATCTTTAACTTTTTCAACGATTTTTTCTTTTAATTTTTGTGCCAGAACCTGTGCAACTTCGGGATGCTGTAAAATAAGTGCCGACTGAAAATACGTATCGGAATGCAACCCGCTGGATAACAAAAAATGTCCGTTCAATAATGCATTATGTTTTTTAAATAATTCTTTCATCTCTTCCATTTCCATTATAATCTCCTTAAAAAATCGCTTCATGATTTTTGCCAAAAACTTTTCAACTATTCAACTAAATTTGCTTTGCAAATTTCAAACTTCTTTTATCGATTCATAAATATTTTTTGCGGCTTCTACGGGGTTTTCGGCGGCAATTATGGGCCTGCCTACGACGATAAAATTTGCTCCGGCTTTAACCGCACTTTCGGGTGTGGCAACTCTTTTTTGGTCGTCGTTTAAATTTACGGGTCTTATTCCCGGGGTAACAACTTCAAACTCTTTACCGCATGATGCTTTTATTGTTTCTATTTCGAGCGGGGAAGATATTACTCCGTCAACACCGCAGTCTTTTGCAAGTTTGGCTCTTCTTGCTACCTCTTCGGGGGTTGTTTTTTGGCTGGTTAAAACCGTTACTGCCCAAATTTTGGGGCGTGCCTCGACGGAAGTTGCAAGCTTAAGCATTTCTTCGCCTCCACAGGAATGGACTGTTAGGCTGTAAACACCCAAATCTCTTGCAGATTGAACGGCTCTCTGAACGGTAGCGGGAATATCGTGAAATTTTAAATCCAAAAATACTTTTTTGCCGAGATCGTTTATCATTTTAATAACCTCTTTTCCCGACTGCAAAAATAAAATAGGACCTACCTTGTACACATCTATGTAGGGGCTTAAATCTTTTATTAATTTTTCGGCTTTTTTCAGGTCAAATACATCCAATGCTAAAATTGTTTTGTTCAGTTTGCTCATAGTTTTACCTTACCTTGTAATTCCGATATATTTTTTATCTTTTTGCTTCTTAAATATTTATCCAATCCTTCATAAGTTTTTTCAAACACTTTAGGTTCGGTCAAAACTTGTGTGCCGATACTTACACAGGAAGCTCCCGCAAGGAAAAATTCTATAACATCGTTGCTGTCGGAAATTCCCCCGCACCCGATGATGGGAATATTTATTTTTTGATATGCGTCGAACACACACCTCAATGCCATAGGCTTTACGCACGGTCCGGACATTCCGCCTTTGACGGTGGAAAGTTTCGGTTTAAAAGTGTTTATGTCTATTGCCATTGCCGGAAAGGTATTTGTCAGTGTTACGGCATCAGCTCCGCACTGTTGGGCAGTTAACGAAAGTGCCGCAATGTCCTGTACCTGAGGAGAAAGTTTGGCTATTACGGGGAACTTTGATATTTTTTTGACACTTTGTATAATGTTGCTTAAAAGTTCCACATCCTGTGAGATGATGGTTTTCTTTAAATTGGGACAGGAAAGATTTAATTCTATTGCGAAAATTTTCGAAAAAGAGTTAAGAATTTTAACCGTTTGCACATAATCGCTTACGCACGCACCTGCCACACTAACGATAATGGGAACTTTTAATTTCAAAATATCGTCGAGTTTTGTTTCGGTAAATTTTTTAACTCCGATATTTTGCAGACCGATTGTGTTTAACATTCCGGAAGCAACTTCGGCAATTCTCGGTTGAGGATTGCCCAATCTCTCCTCGAGAGTTATTGTTTTTGTAATTATTGCCCCGATTTTCGTAATATCGATTAAATCGGTAAGTTCGTTACCGTAACCGAATGTCCCCGATGCCGTTAATAACGGACTTTTTAATTTTGTACCTAAAAATTTTATATCAAGATTCATGATACCTCTATTATAGCAAATATAAAATTGCTTTGCAATTTTTTTGTTTTTGCTTGTATCAACCTCAATATTCGGTTACAACTTCTGTTAAAAATGTAAAAACACTGGAAAAGTTCATAGAAAAAATATATAATCCATATATAAAATAATTAATAAAATTAAAAAATTATATTAATGAATACTCACAGCATACTGTTAATCAATCCGCCGGTGTATGATTTTGCCGCTTACGATCTATGGGCAAAACCGCTCGGGCTTTTATATTTGTCGTCTATACTGAAACAACAAAATATTGACGTTTCCGTATTTGACTATATGGACAGAAACCACGATATCTGCACCGGAAATTCCCCGGCACCTGAATATGTATTCCCAAGAAGCGGTTCAAATATTTACGGTTGCGGACATTACATAAAAAAGGAAATTACAAAACCCGCCGCAATAAAAAATATCAAAAGGAAATATTTCAGGTTCGGTATTCCCGAACAACAAGCCGAAGATTTTTTTGTGAATTTAAAAAATACCAAAAGTCCCGATATGATAATTATCGGTTCGATTATGACTTATTGGTATTCGGGTGTTAGCGAGGCTGCGGGAATTTTAAAAAAAATTTTCCCGAATGTTCCAATCATTTTAGGCGGGGTGTATGCCACGCTGTGCGAACGGCACGCAAAAAATATTTACGGTATTGACGAAGTTGTTCCCGGTGCTCTTGTGAATTTCAATTCGGTATTTAAAAAATATAATTTTAATGTAAACATAAATTATGATTTTGCAAATTTCCCCGCACCGGACTATTCTTATTATAAAAACAAAGAATATATCGTGCTGAAAACAAGTATCGGATGTCCGTTTAAGTGCAGCTATTGTGCCCAGTATGTGCTGAACAAAACCGGTTACAGCGTGAAGAATCCTTTAATTATAAAAAAAGAAATAGAAACTTTAACTTCGTCTAAGCCTTCCGTGAGAAATGTTGCCTTTTATGACGATGCACTTCTTTTTAATGCGGACAACAGTATCAAAATATTATTGAAAGAATTTGCAAAAGACGGGAAACAATTTTATTTTCATACGCCCAACGGGTTGCATGCAAGGTTTGTTGACGAGGAACTGGCAACATTAATGTTTAATGCAAAGTTCGTTCAACCGCGTTTCAGCCTTGAAACTTCCAATGTTGAAGAACAGAAAAACAGCAACAACAAAGTAAGCAACAGAGAATACGAACGGACGATAAATTTATTACATAAAGTCGGTTACGGAGACGGGGAATATATTACATATCTGTTAATGGGAATGCCGGGACAGAGCATAGAAAACATAAAAGAATCGATAAAATATGTTCATTCTTTGGGTTCGAGAATATCTCTTTCCGAATACAGCCCGATACCTTACACGAAGGATTGGCAGTCGGTAAGCGAAGATTTAAAACGAGACCCGCTTACACAAAATAATACTTTTTTTATTTCTTTGAATAAAGATTATGATAAGTTGCAGGAGCTTAAACTGTTGGCTAAAGAATTGAATAAAAAATTGTAAATATAACCGAAGTTTACCATGTTCAAAGCCATAAATGGTTAAAAAAATTGCTTTTTTATTTTAAACAATTGTATACCATAACTACTAAAAGTTGTGTATTTACACAAGTTTAATGAGTTGGATTAATGAAAGAAATCAAAAGTTCAATAAAAGCAGCAAAATAACATAAATTAGTATTATATTTATATATACAACAATATTTTGTGTTTTTTAGACATCAAACAAG
>CALGGE010000066.1 GCA_937916125.1 uncultured Elusimicrobia bacterium
CAGGACATCCTCTGCAAAATGCCAATAATTCGCATTTTGAACATTTCTCAAATTTGTCGTAATCTCTGTATTGTTCCATTTCATTCAACCAAATATCGGTAATTTTATTTTCAAAAATATTTCCTACTTTGCCGTTAAATCTGCGGCAGGCAAGCAAGTCTCCGTTGGAACATATTGTAATGTGGCTGTTTCCGCAATTGCAACCGTCGTAAATTATCCCTTTTTCGGCATCTTCGGGAATTTTAAATAATCCTTTTTCATATAAATATAATGTCCATAAGTGATCTTTAAAATTAAAAAAAGTTTTACTGTTTTTATATTCTTGATATTTGTTATAGCATTTGTCCAACAGGTCTCTGTATTGCAAAGGTTTTATGTTGTTGTCTTTCTCCAAACTTGTGGCACAATAGCGTGCGAATGCAAATGTATCAACTTCATGTTCTATTACAATATCCATAAGCTCGGGAATTTCGTCTATGTTTTTTTGTGAAACCGTCGTCATAATAACAGAAATTATTCCTGCGTTTTTTATACATTTTATTTTTTCAAGCGTTGTATCAAAAGAACCTTTTTTTCTAAACCAATCGTGAGTATCTCTTGTTCCGTCCAAAGACATTTGGTACTGTTCGCATCCGTAACTTTTTAATTTTTTACAAATCTCATCGTTTAAATGGAACGGATTTCCCAATATCGCAAATTCAATATTCTCTTTTTTTACAAGTTCGAGCAATTGCCAAAAGTTTTTATGCAGAATAGGATCTCCGCCGGTAATATAAAAATACGGTTGTCGGTTGAACGTGTTGCAGAAATCCATACATTTATCAATAACCGTTTTCATTTGTTCTAACGTCATTGATACTATATTTTTTTTAGTGTTTTCCGCAAATATATAACAATGTTTACAACGTTGATCACAATCATCGGTAATATGCCATTGAAAAGCAAAAAGCTGTTTCATAATTTTAATTCCAAAAACAAAAATTGCTCTCTTTTTATAGAGAGCAACTTAAGAATAAAAAATTTTTTACTTAGAACCGCAACCGCAAGCTGTGGAATTCTTCTTGGAACCGCAACCGCAAGCCGTGGAATTTTTCTTGGAGCCACAACCGCAAGCTGTGGAATTTTTCTTAGAACCGCAACCGCAAGCAGAAGATACTTTTGAAAAGCCGCCGTTCCAAGCTGACAAATTCTTTAAAGACATTGTAGTCCCTCCGTTTTATATTTTACAACAATGGTATTATTATAGTTAAATGTCTAATTACTTGTCAAGAAAATATTTTTATACTCAATAAATATAAACTTTTGTTTTCTTTGTGGAATTTTTAATCAGCGTCAACATACTTTCCTCATCAAGGGCTATACAGCCTGCCGTATAATCTTTTTTCCCTTTTACATGAATAAATATATTTGAACCTTTAGGATATATGTTTTTATCGTTGTAATCAATGCAAATTGCATAATTATATTGAGGAACATAGTCAATTAAATGTTCTCCTTTACAATTGTGTTTCGTTTTCTGCGAATTAATTATTTGATTATAATATTTACAATCTTCGTCGCAAGCATATAAATTTTCCGTTACATTGATGTATTTTAATTTAGTTCCGGGATTAGCCTTTATACCGAATGCTTTTGTAACACCGAATATTCCGCAAGGCGTTTTTAAATCTCCTTCCGAAGTTTTTCCGATGCCGTTTTTGCCGATAAAGGCATTTGCTGTTAGAACAGGCTTTCGGTTGAATTTTTTATTTTTATCTTTAACATACATATTTAAAACGGCAGAAGAACCTGAAATATGTCGGACGCATATTAACTGTTGAACTTTTTTGTTATTTTGATATTTTGCTAATATATCGTCGTCTTTGTTAATGTTTTCCGCATATAAATTTATTAAAGCGATAAATGTAATTAAAACGACAAAAAATATTTTTTTTATAAAACACATAATAATTCTCTTCTTGTTATTTTATATCAAAATTGAAATAAGTATCCGGATACGGTTCATTTTTTAAAGTAAAGTGCCACCATTCCGAATCTAACGGATTAAAGCCTGCTTTTAACATGGCGTCTCTCAATATTTTTCTGTTTTTCTTTTGAGCTTTTGTGATGTTTTTATAGTCGGGATGAGATCTCTCTCCGAAGAAATCAAAAGTTCCTCCCATATCAACAAAACTTCCGTCTTTTTTTATTATAGTCAGGTCAATTGTACTTCCGCGTGAATGACCGGACTTCAATGCAACATAAACGCCATCGATAATTTGTTGCTTTGTTATATCAGGATAGAAAGATTTATCTCCCGGATCGTTGGGATTATTCAACCATGCAACAAAGTCGTCTACTGCTTTTTGCGGTCTGTAAGAATCCCAAACAAGAATTCTGTAACCTTGTTTTCTTAAATCAGCAGCAGCTTCCGTTAATGCGGCAAGAGCTTCTTTTGTCATATAGGCAACGGGAGTTTTATATCCGTTTATTCTGTGCCCCGTAAAATTATTGTCGGAATAATAGCGGATATCGAATGCCGCATCATAAATTTTATCCGAAATTTTTTCAAAACCTTTTTTGCTTGTCGATATCTTGTCGGCAAAACACGGCGACATAATAAACAAAAACATTAAAACAATCAAACTGATTTTTTTCATTTGCGACTCCTTTTGTTTTCTTGTTGAAATAAATTAAAACATATTGTATATTTTTTTTATGATTTTTACAATATAATTATTTAGGTCAAAATACATATGGAATCTTTCAAAAAGTTATATTCTAATACTATTTAAAAGATTTTTTGTTATCTTATTTTTGATTTAAAGATTTTAAGATATAACGAAATATTTGATGACTGTTTTTTGTCATTGCCCGGCAAATCAATTTGTAGTTTGTTTTATTGTTAAAGACCTAAGGTGGTCGCTATATGTTTGTTAAAATTTGCAATTCTTTATTCTCTCCAATGCTTCCTTTATTCTCGGAACAGGAACCGTCAAAGCAAACCTTACATAGCCTTCACCGCTTTTTCCCATACCGTTTCCCGGTGTACAAACTATACCGCATTCGTCTAAAAGTTTTGTGACCATATCGGAAGATTTGTATCCTTTTGGAATTTTTGCCCAAACATAAAAAGAAGCTTTTGGCTTTCTTATATTCCAGCCGAGTTTTGTAAGCCCGTCGCAAAGAACATCTCTTCTGTCTTTATATATTTTTCTCATTTCCTCTACGGAGTCTTGAGATCCTGTAAGTGCGGCAATGCCGGCTTCCTGTATTGCCTGAAAAACTCCGGAATCATAATTGTCTTTCACTTTGGCAATTGCGGCAATAACATCTTTGTTCCCGCAAACCCAGCCAAGTCTCCAACCTGTCATATTGTAAGTTTTTGACAGTGAATGAAATTCTATTCCTACTTCTTTTGCTCCTTCAACTTCCAAAAAGCTCATGGGTTTTTCGTTTTCATCATAATAAATTTCCGAATATGCACTGTCGTGAGCAACCAAAATATTATATTTTTTTGCAAATTCTATAAGCTTTACATAAAATTCTTTAGGTGCAACTGCTGCCGTAGGATTGTTAGGATAATTAACAAAAATTATTTTTGCTTTTTTTGCGATATCTTCCGGTATTGCGTCCAAATCAGGCAGAAAATTATTTTCTTCAAGAAGCGGCATAAAATACGGAATGCCGTCGGTAAATATCGTCCCGGTATTGTAAACCGGATAACCCGGTTCAGGTATCAATACAACATCTCCCGGATTGATAAATGCCAAATGAAGATGCCCTATGCCCTCTTTAGAACCTATTAAAGCACAAACTTCGTTATCAGGATTCAAATCTACATTAAATCTTGTTTTATACCAATCTGCAACAGCTTTTCTGAAAGAAAGCATACCCGCACCGAACGGATATTGATGGTTTTGCGGTTTTGCAAGTGCAGCTTGTCCTGCTTTTACAATATGTTCAGGTGTAGGCATATCAGGGTCTCCAACGCCGAAAGATATTATATCAACACCTTTCTCGATAGCCTCTTTTTTCTTCCTGTCAATTTCTATAAAAAGATAAGGCGGCAATTTGTTCAATTTATCATTGGTTTTAATATTCATTTTATCCTCTTTCCTTAAAAATTGCTATGCGATTTTCAACTATTCAACTTTTCAACTGTTCAACTGTCTTTCTGTCTGTCATTCCCGAGTGCCTCTGTCGGGAATCTCGTCGTTGCCGTTTGCCGTTGTCGTTCATTATACATTGTACATTATACATTGTACATTGTCGTTTTCAACTGTTCAACTGTCGTTATCTCTTCAATAACTACCGTTCCTGTAAATGCTACGATTGCCGGACCTTCCAAAAATACATCTGATACTTTCTCTCCGTCGGTGTTGCAAGAAACATAAAGGTTATCTTTACCTTTTGTCACTACATGCACGGGAGATTTTGCTTTGTTTAATAAAACCGAAATTATCGACGATGCCGTTACGCCTGTTCCGCAGGCAAACGTTTCCCCCTCAACACCTCTTTCATAAGTTCTTACAAAAATTACATTTCTTTCTTTATCAACTCTAACAAAATTTACATTTGTTCCGGCAGGAGCAAAATGTTTATGAAATCTTATTTTGTTTCCGTATTTTTCCACGTCAATACTTTCTATGTTATCCACATAAATTACGGCGTGAGGCACTCCCGTATTTATTGAATGAACCATAAATTTTTTATCTTCAACTTCTATTTCTTCGTTAAGTACCAAATCTTTGGGGTTATACAAAGCAAGTTTTACTACCGTAGAAGATTTTATTTCTGCACTGACAAGCCCTGCATCGGTTTCAAATTTCATGGTTTTTCCGACTATTCCAAGTTTATATGCAAACATCGCAATCGAGCGACCACCGTTACCGCACATGCTTGCGTGAGAACCGTCGGAATTATAATATCTCATTCTGAAATCCGCTTTATTTGAATTTTCCAAAAGAATTAGCCCGTCACCGCCGACAGAATATCTTCTATCGCAGAGTTTTTCCGCAAGATAAGAATGCTTATCCTCAGGAACAATATTTTCTCTGTTATCAATCAAAACAAAATCATTGCCTGCAGCCGTAAGTTTAAAAAAATTCATATTTATTTTCCTATAAAAAAAGATGCTTAAAGTTTTTACCTTAAGCATCTTTGCTAAAATTCAATATTTAATTGTTGCAAAAATTTTATATAAAATTTTTTTGTTTGTCAAGAAAAATTATGAGGCGAGATTATTGCTATGTTATAATCTCGCCTGACAGAAATTCTGCTATGTTGAATTTCTGATGTTTTAGTTTTTTTATTTAACGCCAAGAACTGTCATAATTTATGGGATAATCAACAAATTTTCCACCCAAAGTAATATTATATTCTAATGATATATTGAGATCTTTATTACTCTTTCTCAAATCATTAGGTTTCCTTACATGTGCCATAAAAAAATAGTCCAATGTTTCTAAGGTAGATGTACCTGTACTTTCTGCACCATTTAAACAAAAAAAACTAAAATATTTATTTCCTCTGGCATCAATTCCCAACACTTCATCTTTGCTTCCCCAATGCTCTGGAATATTACTGCCTTGATAACAGTGTAAAAAATTACCATATTCGCTATAGTAAGCTTTTTGTGCAGATAAAATAAGTCCTAATAATGCATATCCTTCTGCCATTTTTGCTTTATCTGTGTGGCTTCTATAAATAGGGACAGAAACTACCGACAGAATAATAACAATTGCAATCGTGATTACCAACTCTACCAATGTGAAACCGTAGATTTTTTTACTGCACTTTTTGTTTTTCATTTTGATTCCTCCAAATTTTGATTTGTTTTTTGGAGTAGAAAAGATTCTTTTGAAAAAGAATTTGTATAAAACAATAGCGGCTGTCTTAGTCGTGAATCTTCAGACCCACTGCACTAAAACAGCCGCGGTTTCCACATCTGCAAAGCAGATTTGGAAACACTCGATACATACTACTCAGGGGATCAGCCCGAATAATATGTATCTATAAAAGCGATCTGTTTTTGGTCTGAAGATTCCTTTGCTCTCACAAAAGGGTGTCCTTTCGGACTCCAAAAACATCATGATTAAGTTGCTATTTTACTTCTTTATTTTCTACAAGCTCCTGTAATAAAATTTTTACAACGATATTATAACTGAAAAAGTTTAGCTTGTCAAGAAAATTTTTAAAACTCCAGTAGATTTAGTTTTTGTCTTGACAAGAATATTGTATTTGATATAATAAATTTATTATGAAAACAAAACAAATAACAACTGCAGACGCAAACGACGAGAAATTAAAGTTGCTTTATGAAACGGCATTCCCGAAAAATGAACAAATTCCGTGGAGTGATTTGGTAAGCCTTATAAATAAAATGCATCTTGATTTTACGGCATATTATGAAGATGATAATTTTGTGGGATTTACTATTGTATTTCCGCATGAACCGTTCAATTGGTATTGGTACTTTGCGGTAAAGCCCGAACTGAGAGGACAAGGCAAAGGACAGAAAATACTTACAGCCCTAATAGAAAAATATAATGGAAAAATATGTGTTCTCGATATGGAATCTCCAAAACAGAAATGTAATAATAAAGAACAAAGAATCAGGAGACATGCTTTTTATTTGCGTAACGGATTCCGTGATACGAATCTTTATAAAAAGTTCGGTGATATCGAAATGACCATTATGATTATGGGCAAAGGCTCTTTTACCATGCAGGATTGGGACGATATTACGGCAGAATTAAGAAAATTCTGGACATGGGATTGAATCTTGAATTAATAAAATCTCAAGGGATGAATAGTATATAATTTGTTTTATAAGTTTATACATTTGTTTTCTTTAAGGTTATCGTATTCGTCGAGAGATTTGAGGTATGCGATAACCTTTTCCATATTGGTAAGAAGTGAACAGCCGCATTTTATGGCAGCTTTCCTGATAGTGGCATTTTCTTTTCTTTCCACAATATCAAAAGTTTTATGAATGTTTATTACAAAATCCACCTTGCCATCTTTAATAATATCGGTCGCTCTCGGCGTTTGATGCCAATGGACTGTATTAACGGTATATCCTTTGGACTGTAAATATTTGGATGTTCCTGCGGTAGCATATACGGGGACATTTAATTTATATAGATTTTCTATAACTTCCATGAATTTTATTTTGTCTTTTTCTCTTCCGGAACTTACAAGTACTCCCTTAACAGGCTTTTTAATTTGAGTAGCTTCCAAAGAAAGTATCATGGCTTGGTTGAAATCTTTACCCAAACAGCCCACTTCTCCCGTAGAACCCATCTCAACACCCGTTACAGGATCTGCACCGTCAAGCCTTCTATAGCTGAACATCGAGGCTTTCATACCGACGAAAGGTATTTCGCTTTCGTCAACCATAATTTTGGATATTTTTTCGTTGTTCATTACTTTGCAGGAAATTTCAGCAAGATTTTTGCCCGAGACTTTTGAAATAAAAGGGAAAGATCTTGAAGCTCTTGAATTACATTCGATTACTTTGACGTCATTATCTTTTGCAATGAATTGAATATTGAACGGACCGTTTAAGTTAAGCCCTTTGGCTATTTTTCTGACGATATCTTTTATTGTGTTTACGGTTTTAACGTAAAGTTTTTCCGGAGGGAACACAAGCGTTGCATCGCCGGAATGAATGCCCGCATTCTCGACATGTTCGCTTACGAGAGAAATGATAACTTCACCGTTTTTTGCCACTCCGTCACATTCAACTTCTTTGGCATCAAGAATAAATTTTGAAATTACTACGGGATAATCGTCGGAAATATCTTTTGTTAATGATAAGAAATAATCAAGGCTTGCATCATCTGCAGCAACATTCATAAGCGTTCCCGATAATACAAAACTCGGTCTTATAAGAACAGGATAACCTACTCTTTTAATAAATTCGTCTATTTCTTTTCTTGATGTGGCAGATATCCATTCAGGTTGGTCTATGCCCATTTTATCGAGCAGTGCGGAAAATTTGTTTCTGTCTTCAGCCATATCGACGGTTTTTGCGTTGTGCCCGAGAATTTTAACCTTTGCTTCACTTAAAGCCGGTATAAGATTGTTGGGATTTTGTCCCCCCATACAAGCTATAACACCTTTTGGCTTTTCAATATCTGCAATATCAAGAACTCTTTCAAAAGATAATTCTTCAAAATACAATCTGTCCGATGTTGAAAAGTCCGTCGATACCGTCTCCGGATTACAGTTTATAATAATACTGTCAGCTCTTTTCTGTTTGAAATATTTGCTTGTCATTACGGAACACCAGTCGAACTCACAGCTGCTGCCTATTCTGTAACTTCCGCTGCCAAGCGTTATTATGCCGGAATTTTTTTTGGTAAGTGTTATATCGTTATGCGTACCGTCATAAGATAAATATAAATAGTTTGAACTTGTAGGGTATTCCGCAGATGTTGTATCTATCTGTTTTACTACAGGAACAATTCCGAGTTTTTTTCTTATTTTTCTTATTTGAAACGACAGAGTTTTAATTTCTTTCTGTGTATATTTTTTGTTCGGTTCTTTTACCGTAAGATATGTTTTTACAATCTGGTAATCCGAAAAACCGAATCTTTTGAGCTGTCTGATATATTCTTTATCAAAAGATTTAAACGTATCATAAAGATTTTTATTTTTGCTTTTTTTAATCAATTCCGTAAGATCATTTTCCGTGTCGGCAAGCTGTTTAATATGGAATAAAAACCATTTGGAAATTTTTGATAATTCCGCAACTTTGTCTATGGAATATTTTCTTTTGAAAGCTTCGTATATTGCGAACAATCTTAAATTTGTGGGGTTGGCTATTTCGTATTCAAGCTCTGTTTGATTTGCTTTTTTAAATAATCCTGCCGTTATACCTTCGTCGTTTTCATTTACCATTCTGACGGCTTTCTGAAGAATTTCGCAAAAATTTCTTCCTATAGCCATTACTTCCCCGACGGATTTCATCTGGGTTCCCAATAATTTTGAAACACCCGTAAATTTGGTTAAATCCCATCTGGGAACTTTTAATGTTACGTAATCGAGCGACGGTTCATAAAATGCGGATGTCGTTTGTGTTACGGGATTTTTAAGCTCAAGAAGATTAAAACCGGATACGACCTTTGCTGCAATATATGCTATGGGATAACCTGTTGCTTTTGAAGCAAGTGCCGACGAACGGGAAAGCCTTGCGTTTATTTCTATCACGTAAAATTCTTTTTTGTTCGGGCTTAATGCAAACTGTACGTTACATTCGCCGATAACACCGATATTATGGACAATTTTTATTGCCGTGTCTCTTAACATATTGTTTTCTATGTTGTCTATTGTCTGGCACGGTGCAATAACTATGGAATCTCCGGTATGTATTCCCATAGGGTCAAAATTTTCCATATTACATATTGTTATGCAGTTGCCCTGCCTGTCACGCATAACTTCATATTCTATTTCTTTCCAACCGTATAACGATTTTTCTATTAAAATTTGAGGGACGCTCATTAGTGCGGAAGAGGCAAGATTTTTAAGAGTTTCTTTGTCTTCTGCCAGTCCGCTGCCAAGCCCGCCCAAGGCAAAAGCAGATCTTGTTATTACGGGATATCCTATTTCTTCGGCGACAGCCAAAGCTTCTTTTACGGAAGACACTGCCTTACTTGCGGGAATAGGAACATTTATTTCTTTCATTTTAGCGGCAAATAAATCTCTGTTTTCCGACATTTCAAGAGAATCTACGGTTGTTCCCAAAACTTCCACGCCGTATTTTTTTAGTACTCCTGCTTTTTGAAGTTCTATAACACAGTTGAGTGCAGTCTGTCCGCCGAAACCTGATATTATACCGACAGGTTTTTCCTGCTCAATAACTTTCTGCACCCAAAAAGGTGTAACAGGATATAAATAAACTTTTTTATCAATATCCGAATTTGTTTGCACTGAAGCAATATTAGGATTTACGACGATAACTTCAATATTTTCTTCCTGAAGAGCTTTAACCGCCTGAGAACCAGAATAATCAAATTCCCCCGCTTGTCCTATGGATAATGCTCCTGAACCGAGCAGAATTACTTTTTGTTTTTTATTTCCTTTAGATTTTAAAAAATTCAGTATCATAAAATTTCTCCGAAATTTTTTGATGTATGGACTGAAATCGCCTTGCAATTTTTTCAACTTTTCAACTGTCGTTCTGTCTGTCATGCTGAGCTTGTCGAAGCATCTCGTCGTTCATTGTACATTGTCGTTTTCAGCCGTTCAGCTTATTATAAGCTATTAATAAACTCCGTAAGAATCCAAGCTGTATCGTTAGGTCCGCTTGAAGCCTCCGGATGAAACTGTACCGACATAAAAGGTTTTGTCTTATGTTTTATACCTTCAACACCTTTATCGTTCGCATTTTCAAACCACAAATTCCAATCTTTGTTTATTGTAGCGGCATCCACGGTATAACTGTGGTTTTGGCTCGTCATAAATGCCTTTTGTTCCGGTATAATAAATACCGGCTGGTTATGACTTCTGTGCCCGTAAGGCATTTTCTTAATTTTTGCACCGCTTGCAAGAGATATTATTTGGTGACCTAAACAAATACCCAAAACAGGTTTATTCCCGTCCAATAATTTTTTTACTCTTTCCACAAGATTGCCGGTGTTTCTCGGATCTCCCGGACCGTTGCTTATTAACCATCCGTCAGCTTCTACTGTAGAGAAATCCGTATCCCACGGTAACAATTCTATTTGACAGCCTCTGTCAACAAGCATTCTCAAAATATTCCATTTTACACCGCAATCAACGACGGCAACTTTCTTCTTTCCTGTTCCGAAAATTCTTCTTTCTTTTGTTGATACCGTCGGCATAAGGTTGAATTTTGAAGGGTCAACATATTCGTCTTTTTTAAAATTTTCTATAAAAGGAAATTTTTTTATGGTGTTTTCTTTTTTTACACCTTCGGGAACAATCCAACCGAAAAGATTTCTGGTGTTTCTTATTGTTTGAACCAAATATCTTGTGTCTATTCCCATAATTCCCGGAACTTTTTGTTCTATCATCCATTGCTCCAAAGGAATCATACTGCCGTAATGATAACTCTCGTCGAAAATTTCGGATACTATAATACCTTGTGTTTTAATTGAAGAACTTTCATGTCCGAAAGATGTTAAAAAATTGTCATTGAGTTTCGGAACTCCGTAATTTCCTATAAGACAGAAACTGAACACAAGAATTTGCCCTATATACGACGGGTCGGACATAGATTCGCTGTATCCGAGCATTCCGGTATTAAAAACCATTTCCCCGCTTACGGAACAATCATAGCCTATAAGTTTACCCTCAAACTTCATCCCGTTTGAAAGTTCCAATACTGCTTTTTTTCTCTTCATTTTTCCTCTGTTGTAACAGAAATATTCTGCACTTTTTAATTAAACATTTTTATTATCGTTTTAGCTATTTCGTTTATCGTTCTGCCTGAGTCCATCGCTTTTTTTCTCAGATTATTATATGCACTTTTTTCATCCATTTTAAATTTTTTCATCAGTAAACCTTTTGCAATATCAACATTTTTTCTTTCTTCTATTTGATATTCAAGGTCGGAAACTTTCTGTTCTATATCGTGTATTTTATGCGACATTCTGACGGCAAGTTCTGTTGTATGTACCAAAACTTGTTTGTTTATGGGTTTTGTAATACAGAAAATATCGGTGGAATCTTTTTTTAATTCGTCTATATTATCGCTTTGAGACGGCGTTGCAAGAATTATCGTCGGGCAAATTTTTAAGTCTTTCATTTTTAATGCAAGCTCGTACCCGTTCATATCTTCTAAGGAATAATCCGTTAATAAAATATCAGGGAACTGTTGCATAGCTTGTCTAATTGCTTCATTGCCTGAGTTTTCTATGTAGTTGATTGAAAAATTATTTGCGGATTGGGACAGAAGTGCCCTTATTTCTTCATATTCTTTTTTTGGACAGACTAACAACAGATTTGTCTTGTTCATAAAGGTACCTCCTGCTATACGACAAAATTTTACACAAAAATAAAGGAGCTTAAGACAGTCACTCCATCAAGCCCCTTTGCCGTTCATTATCAAGTTTTGATAATTATATCACTTTTAATTTGTCGTGTCAAGGAATTGCAGGGATCAATACATATTGGACTTCCACACCATAATTTTCTCCTAATCACAAGTTATTTGTGTATGGATGTATAGAAACGACAATGTACAACAACGACAGTTGAAAAGTTGAACAGTTGAAGAGTTGAAAACGACAACGACGAACAGCAACGGCGAGATTCCCGACTACGAATTTCGGGAATGACAGACGAAACGGCAATAACAATGACCGGTGGAGTTTTATTTTGAGAGGGCTTTCTCTCTTTTCATTTTAGGTACAAGGTAACCGAATCCGTAAATCATCATTGAAGCTTGTGCTAAAATTCCCACAATAATGCTTACAACGTTTGTTGTACCCGATACCAAATTGTTTGATATAAAATACCATACGGTATAAGCCCCTACGGGAATGTTTAATAATATGCTGACGACAAGTCCGGGATTATATTTTCTTCCGAACTTAAAGAACATTACAACATGAGCAAAAGCATTTAAGAACGAAAAATAAGCAGTCCATAAACCGAACTTAAGTCCGAAGAAATGAGCCAATAAGGCGGAAAATGGCATAGCAATATAAACTAACGGAATGTTTATCCAAAAAGAACCGGCTTTCGTTAAAGGATATTCTCCCCCGTCGGATTTCATCATGTTACGATTAAAGAAATCAAGAAATCCGCCCGGCATAACATATTCTTCAAATTCGTGTGCCCAATAAATTATGCCTTGCAACCAAATAAGGTACAATGCATAATTAACATCTCTTAAATATAAAAGTACCAATATAAAAGAATATACAGCCAAAAAAGGTGTTGCTTTCATCCAATTATCATAAAGCCATTTCATATTTTCCACCGAAGGTTCGTTTATGATACTATTTGATTATGGTTAAATTAGCAAATTTTGCCAATAATTTTTTCTCTTGTCCATTAGAAAATAAAACTGTTAATATTAAATTATCACCAGAACACTCTTTTCCTATTATCTTTCCGTTACCGAAAGTTTGATGAGAAACAATAGTACCTATTTGATAAGAACTGTTATCTACTCTTTCTAATGGTTCATCTTCTTTCGGTACAAACGGAGTATTGTTTACAATCTGTTTCTTTTTTGTGGAAATAACACGAATCCAACCATTCCTTGATATTGCTCTTATTCCCTCTTTTTGAACTTGTAAGTAATCCTTACAAGTTGCATCTTTGTTCAATTCTTTATCCTCATATATATGTTTTAAATGAAGCGTAATATTTTGTGTTGTCGTTTCAAATAATTCAGCCATTTTTTTCTGAGTAAGCCAAATATTTTCATCCGCATATAATACATCTATTTTTACTTGTCCATCATTAGAATTGAAAAATATTATTTCATTATCATTTACAGATTGTTTCATTATTATCTCCCAAAACCAATTATATTACTTATATATATAATAAACTAACGGAATTTTTGTAATTTTGTATTATTTGTTCATCTGCAATTCTTTTACCTATATTCCAATACAATATTATTAAATTTTTGTTTTTTCAACATCAATTTCGCCATTCATTAGTTTTGGTAAAAGAGTGTCTCGTAAATTTGCTAATAGTTCGTTTTCTATTTTATTTTCACCTATCAAGTTGAACAATGGTGAAACTATTTTATTGTATTTGGTTACAAGTTTTTTATCTATATCACCTATAGGCAAATTTTCAATATGTTGTAGATATATATGAGGTTGAGCAGAACCTGTTTTCGAATCATAAATTTCTTGCTGTCTATTTTTTTAATAAAACAAACAAAAAATAAATATTTTCAGAAACACTATTATCAATAAAAGAAGAATCTGAAGACCATACAGGAATATGCCCCCACAAAACACAGGCAGCATCCCACAACTGTTTTTCAAATCCGATATTTGCATTATTTTTATTTGTTTTTGTAGTCATTTTATCTCTCTGTATATAAATTTATTTACTTTAATATTCTACCAAATTCGATAATAATTTGCCAAAAGTTATTTGGAATACGGATGATTTCTGTATTTTTCGTTGAAAATATAAAGCCCTTTTTTACTCGGATAATATAATATTTTTTTTACATTTCGGATATTTTCATTTTAGGGTTGGAATAATTTTTAAAAATATCCGTTAATATTTCCAATATTGAAGTTTTGTTTTTATTGTAAAAGCTAAGCAAATTTTAGCTTTTTTATAATATCAAAGAAAAATTCTTTTGACCAAATTAACACACTATCTTTATTATCAACGAATCTCAAAACATCTTTTTTTGCCTGTTCAAAATCAATGTTATCAAATTTTTCTTTCAACATTTTTATAACTTTTTCTCGCGTTAAAGCATTATTGCTGTTCCAATGTCCAGTTTGTTCCAATCTCTTTTGTAAGTGCTTTAAATTTACGGGAACATCTCTTGCAACATACCAAACAAAATCATATAAATCTCTGCCTTTTATTCTTTTGCTTTTCCAATTTCTGCATAGTATTGCATGAATTTTCCCTGCAAATAAGCAATCCTGCATAAATACTTTTACATTAAACGGAATAGGTAACAAAACGGATTTTATTTCCGTATCAAAATTTGCAGGAGGGTTTGTGTCTACTTCAAGTTTTATTTTTAAGTCAGCAAGAGTATTGCCTGTTATATTTTTAGATTTTATAACCAACAACTGTTGTAAAGTGTCCGCTTTTAAAAATGCCGATTCTATTTGTGTATTTGTTGTTTTCTTTTTTATGTTAACGGTTGCACTAAAGCCAAAAGAATTTAATTCTTTCTCGATGAAAGGACAATACTGTTCAAGAGAAAAATTTTTATTTCGTTTCAATAAAGAAAAATCCATATCTTCACTAAATCTGTCTAACCCGTATAGAATTCTTAAAGCCGTTCCTCCGTAAAAGGCAGCTTGTTCAAAAAATTTCCCTCGCCAAAGTCCTAACAATGCTATAGACTGAAATATTTCTCTTAAAGCATTTATTTCATCTTCTTGAGATTCTATTTTATATTTATTTAACATTATTTGTATTGTTGAATTCACTATTTTTGCACTCTCTTTAAAAATTTCATACACATATTTATTTTGCGGGACTTTCCATACACGGCTAAAGATTCAAGAACTTTTGCATCCATACCAAAAAACATATCTTCATCTACTCTTAAATCGTTAAATAAATAGTTTTCGACATCATCATAGTTGTTCAAAATATTCATAGTATCATTTTTTATTTTATCGGCTAAAGCTCGTTCTTTCGTCGCAGCCAAAAACGAAACATATTCGTTTTTTATTATTGTTATACCGATATTATAATAATCTTGCGGTACTTGCATATAACTAAATGTTCCTATAGGTGTAATAAAGTCTTTATTTCTTTTTATTGTGGAACAAGTTATATCCAAAACTTTTTCCGGAATTATTCCATAGTAAGAAAGCATATATTCCGCAGAAACTATAGATGGTCCGTAAATTAAATTTGCCAAAAGTTCTTTGGAATACGGATGATTTCTGTATTTTTCGTTGAAAATATAAAGCCCTTTTTTTACTCGGATAATATAATGCTTTTTTAACATCACGGATATTTTCATTTTAGGGTTGGAATAATTTTTAAAAATATCCGTTAATGTTAAATAATCGAACTCTTCTGAAGTGATTTTTTTTCTTATATCCAATAAATTCATATAGATATTTTAACATACTAAGTACAAAAAGTCAATACTTACTATGCAGAAAAATAAAAAACATATTGCTTTTATTTCATATAAAGAATACTTTTTAATTGTGCAACAGCTTGTTGCCCAATTTGATTATTATTATAAAATTTATACCATTAAAGTATTTACAAGTTTTCATTGATATTTTCTTCCGGTTTAATCCATCTTTCATTCAATACAAAAAAATTAATTCTATATTTTTGAGTTTCTTTATTTAGCACTAACAAATTTGCATCTAACAAAAATTTTATATCTCTTTTTAATGTTCTTGAAGAAAGTTTTTCGTATATTAATTTTAAATTCACATCTTCCAATATTTCTTTTTCTGTAACCTCTTTGTTGTTATCAAGCATAATACTTAAAAAATCGCATTGTCTTTGTGATATTTTATTATTTCTCTTTAGATGTAAAAGAAACAACTGTAACGATAATCCGGTAATAATATAATATATTTTATCTCTTATGGTTTTTATTGATTCAAGCATTCCTTTTAAATAAAATAAAACAAAGTCACTAATATCATTATCCTTATTTTTTAATACTTTTGAAAAAGTTATAAAATATTCATCTATATTTTTATAATAATAATTAGAAAGCATAGTATAAACAAATCTATATCCTTCGGTTTTTAAAATATGTGCTTCTATAATACGGCTTGTCCTTCCGTTACCGTCTCCAAAAGGATGTATTAATGCCAAAGTTAAATGAGCAATGCAAGCCCTAAATATAGGATGAATTTCTAATAATTCTTTTGAGTTTATCCATGAAACGAATTCTTTCATTAAATTTTTTATATCTTCAAATATTTTGGGTGGAACATTTGTCCCCCCATGAGCTTGATTACCGACAATTACTTTTGTGTTCCTGTATTGTCCCGGGATATTTGTTTCGCTTTCCAACCTATCAGTTATAATTTTATGATAATTTTTTATTAAGTCTTGTGATATTAATGTTTTTGTATTAAAGACATTAATAGCTTTTATTTCATTGTATGCTTTTTTTAAGTTCTGAATTTCCTTAACAAACCTTTCTTTAGAAAAATTTGTTTTTTTATCATCTATAATCTTATCAACATCCTCTTGTGTTAAAGAATTACCTTCAATAGCAGCTGTTGAAAATATAGATTTTTTTATAAGTTCTTCTTCTATTTGAGATGCTATATTCGGCAATATAGGTATATATTTTATAGATTCAAATGCAACTAATACTTCAATAAATTTTTTAGCAATATCACTATCTTTTTCGTCATTAAATTTAGCACTAAATACAAAATTACCGGATTTAAATGTTGGTACTTTTTTTACTATATTCATAATTTACTCCATCATTTTTGTATATTTAGTATAATTTATTTATACAGATTTGTCAATATTTTTGTCAAGTATTTTGTCATTAGTTTTGCCAAATAAATAATTTATTGATTTTTTATTTAATTTTAATAAAAATTTTATTCAATTTTTATTGAATTTGTCATAAAGTTTGTCAAGCATTTTGTCAATAAAAAACGTATTTTATATTTTCCATAAATGCCATATAAAAACTTTAATATATAACCAAAAAATTTGATGTGATTTTTTGTGTATAAAAAAAGAACTCTCGAATTTTGCATAATCTTTAAGATTATTACAATATATTCTCAAAAGCAATTCTGCAACAAGTTGTCGCAGATTTTGATTATTTGAACATTTAAGAGAGATAGATATAAAGACAACGAAGAAATAGAACAGATGATGAAAGAAGCTCAAAGCAAGGGCGACAAGAACAACAACGGACAAGATACAGCTTTTGACGAAAATAGCGAAGAGCCTGAAAGATGGATAACCGTTAAAGGTAATCATATACCTATTTTTAAAGGACAGACAAAAGAAGAGGCGATAAATAAGTTTTTGGAAAGCAAAAATGAAAAAGGCGAACAAAACAAAATAGAAGGATTAAACGAACCGGCAAAAGAAGATACTTTTATCAATGTTCCTTACACAGAAAAAGCAGAAGCAAAAGCAAATAGTATTGCAGCACGAGGCACTTATGCAGACTTTGGAACAGCAATAAGAGTGTCAGGGTTAGAAGATTTTTTTGAAAACAAAGCCGAAGACGCATATACAACAAATAAGTCTAAAATCTTTACCATTATCGACGGGAAAGTTTATGAGATAGAGGAAAAGACGAAGGCGGAAGACGACTTTGACGAAAGCAATGTAAACCGTGATGAAAGAGGCAGGTTTGCAAGCAACAACTCTCAAAAGAATGAGAAAGAAACAAAAGAAGACATAAAAATATTTTATAAAGCAAATGATAAAGAATTTTTTGAGAAATTAGGAAAAACAGAAATAACAGAAATAAAAAATTTAAAAAACTTAGATAGAAAAGAAATATTGAAAGAATTAGAAAGTTTATCAGGACGCGACTTAACTAACAAAGAAACAGGATATGTTGCTCAAGTAAATAGTTCTCAAAGGTCTAAAATGGTTAGCGAAAAAGCCATAAATAAAAGTAAAGACAATGGGTTTACAAGAGGAGAACATTTGTTAGCTTGTAGCAAAGTCAAAGAATTATATGAAAATGCAATACTAAGACTAATAAGAGAGGACGAAGAATATGATGTTAATACTGAAGATATAAAGAGATTTGTTGCTCCTATATCAATTAATGGTAAATCAGCATATGCAAAATTATTACTTAAAAAACCAAACGACCCGAAAATAAAATATAGTAATAAATTATATACAGTGGAGTTGCATTCTTTGGAACAAATACAAAATGGTGCAGGCTTAGACAGTTGGGATATAAGTTAAGCCTATCAAGCGAAGAGACTGGATTTTGCCAGCACTCCTCGCTTCATAGGCTCACAGATAGTATAAGACAAAAAACAGAAAAAGTCAAGTAAAAAATGAAGAAACAGAAACGATACATCACACTTAATAGTAGTCAAGTAAATGCAGGAATTGTTGCACGGTATGCAAGAGACCTGCAGCAGCTCGTTAAGCAGATGATAGCAACCTATACCAAAGAACTGCTTGCAATGTACAAAGATAATAAAGAAGAAATAGCGGATATAAGAACTGCACAGGACGCCGGAATAGCCGACGAATACAGCAAGAAAATGCAACAGCTAAACGAAGTGTATGAAAAATACTTCACCAAGTACGGCAAACGGAAAGCCGAAGAAATGGTAAGCAGAGTTGCAGAGGCTCAACAGAGAGACTTTATAAGAGAATAAATGAAGATAAAACACAAACAGTTCATTTATATGATGTTATAGAAGTAAATAAAAAAACAAGCGGAACATAACAGTCTTACGACTGAAATCTCTGTTCCACTTGTAACGATATTATAAGACATAAAACAGAAAAAGTCAAGGGAAATAATGCACAGAATAATGCAGAAGTAAAAAACAAAATGAAGTATAAAGAAATAAATGATGTTCCTATTGCACACCTAAAATTTATTTGATATAATAACAAAAAAATATTATTCTGTGGATAGTCAGTTCCTATTGCACACCTAAAATTTATTTGATATAATAATTGGAGGGAAACCCCCCTCCTTTCTTATGTTCCTATTGCACACCTAAAATTTATTTGATATAATAATAAACAGGAGGCAGAAAATGGAAGAAATGTTCCTATTGCACACCTAAAATTTATTTGATATAATAAAATTAACATCAACCCTAATATTTCGCGAGTTCCTATTGCACACCTAAAATTTATTTGATATAATCAAGTGTTGCGGTAGGCGACGTTTGTGTTCGTTCCTATTGCACACCTAAAATTTATTTGATATAATACCCGCAGTCTTGCTTATCTGATACCGTACGTTCCTATTGCACACCTAAAATTTATTTGATATAATTAGTGGAAGCCGGCATGATGGAAGAATGGGGTTCCTATTGCACACCTAAAATTTATTTGATATAATATATTTGGTAAACGGGTCTTCGACGAGCACGTTCCTATTGCACACCTAAAATTTATTTGATATAATCCAGGACGTTGGATGATTTATTCGCAGGAAGTTCCTATTGCACACCTAAAATTTATTTGATATAATCGGACATAGAATTAGTAGCCATCGGAACAGTTCCTATTGCACACCTAAAATTTATTTGATATAATGAACTACCCCGCTTAATGAACAAGAGGTGTGTTCCTATTGCACACCTAAAATTTATTTGATATAATGAGATTATTATACAAGTGCACCAGTAATCTGTTCCTATTGCACACCTAAAATTTATTTGATATAATAAAACAAAATGAAAACACCAGAAACCTACAGTTCCTATTGCACACCTAAAATTTATTTGATATAATATAGAATTAACTTGCACAAGACTTGAACAGTTCCTATTGCACACCTAAAATTTATTTGATATAATAAAATGGCTGAATTAGTACCGTTTTTTTCAGTTCCTATTGCACACCTAAAATTTATTTGATATAATTAAAGAATTTCGGAAATCTTGAAACAACAAGTTCCTATTGCACACCTAAAATTTATTTGATATAATCGTAAAATTCTTTGAAATGTGTCCATATGAGTTCCTATTGCACACCTAAAATTTATTTGATATAATGGCAGTGGATGGAATAAAGCTTTATCTTTAGTTCCTATTGCACACCTAAAATTTATTTGATATAATAATGTCTGCCGACGCCAGCCAATGGAACACGTTCCTATTGCACACCTAAAATTTATTTGATATAATCAAAAGATGGTATACTTGACAAATCGACTGGTTCCTATTGCACACCTAAAATTTATTTGATATAATTATAATGTAGATGCCTATAGCATCGATGATGTTCCTATTGCACACCTAAAATTTATTTGATATAATATAAAACGAGGCGGTATAAGATTGTAACTCGTTCCTATTGCACACCTAAAATTTATTTGATATAATGAATGGAATTCGGAAACAGAATATTATTCTGTTCCTATTGCACACCTAAAATTTATTTGATATAATCTGCAAGTGCAGGATATATTGCTCGATACAGTTCCTATTGCACACCTAAAATTTATTTGATATAATATATTGTCTATGCGTCGCACGCCAATTCGCGTTCCTATTGCACACCTAAAATTTATTTGATATAATGCGATACGAAATATATCGCAGATGAATATCGTTCCTATTGCACACCTAAAATTTATTTGATATAATCAAAGCCTTGCTCTCATCTGTTGTTTTGTAGTTCCTATTGCACACCTAAAATTTATTTGATATAATCACAAAAGAAATGGCTATTGCTGACCGTGAGTTCCTATTGCACACCTAAAATTTATTTGATATAATGATACTGATATTATGGACGGGTTAAAGTATGTTCCTATTGCACACCTAAAATTTATTTGATATAATAATTTCTTCTATACTCCTATAACCATAACAGTTCCTATTGCACACCTAAAATTTATTTGATATAATATCAAATGTAAAAAACATTGATTTTTTAATTAAAATTTTTTATAATAACAGCGATATCAAATAAATTGTAAGTGTGCGACCTTAGGAAACAAGGGCTAATAATAAGCCCGTAAAAGAGAGTTTTACTCTCACTTTATAAAAGTTTTAAGAAAACAGAAGAAGTTGCTGTGGCTCTTTTTCTGTTTTTTCTTTTTTCTTCCCATAAAAATTTACTGTAAGTCCATATTGTTTATCTGTAAGAAATAAAAAAGAACATTTCCCTTTTTCCGGAACTGTTCTTCCTAATTTTAATGCTAAAGAATTTGCTATACTAAATGTCGGTGTATTTCTAATGTAAACCGAAAACTGCATTTGTAAAAAACCCTCTTCCAATAATCTTTTTCGAAATTGAGAATATCTTCTCCTTTCAATTTTAGTTTGTGTAGGAAAATCAAAAACCACTATAAGCCACATAATTCTCCAACTATTAGGTTTCATATTTTATATAGTTTATTTCTATATCTTTTAAATTTTTTGTTAATTTTATATTAGGTAATATTAAAGTTGAAGTATTATTCTCCAAACATCTGCAATAAGAATATATTGCTTTATCTATACCTTGAAATAATCTGTATTGTTTATCAAATAAAGTTATTTCTTGCTTCAAAATTTCAATTATAATTTTATTCTTTAATTCTTTATTCAGAAATTCATAATTATTATTTTTTAATAGAGTTAAAACAACTTTATCTACTATATACCTAAAAGGTTCTATAAAATCTTCTACTAAGTTAAAAGGATTATCTTTTCTGCTATGCCAAATTCCTAAATTTAAATTAAGACCTGTTGATGACAAACTTCTTGCAACTATTGACCTTACAATAGCATAGCCATAATTTAAAGAACTGTTTATTACATCTGTAGCACCCATTTTTTCACGGATATTAATTGAATGAAAATACTTAAAATAATGTTCCCAATAAATTCTTGCACAAAAACTTTCAATATTTTTATCGTCACCATTCTGTATTTGATTTAAAAATTTTTCTAAGTAATTTGCCTGAATTGTATTTATATTTTTTAAAACCGATATTTGACCGGATATTTTGGATTTTATTATTTGATCCCATAATGATTTATTAAATTTTGAATCAATATTTTTAGCTTGTAAATACGGTCTTGCTGAACCCTTTATATTTTTTGCTATCGGCAATGTTATTGATGTTGGCATAAAAGAACTATCTACACAAATTATAATCGCACCAACTTCAGATAATGCTTTAAAAACACCATTTGTTATTGTTATTTGATAAGAAGATAAAATTACAGCAGCAATATCTACAACTGCAACAAAATGAACTTGCTCTGTATTAGCAAATTTAATTTTTAATCGTCCTATATCTATTGATAAGAAAGAATCTCTTTCTATACTAACGATATAATCATTTCCCATTTTATTTTATTTGTTTCAAAACATTTCTATCTTTTATTAAAACAATGTTTTTTATATCCTTAAAAGTTTTATTGTCTGTTATCGTATTATTTATTTGGCAACATACTAATCCGTTTTCATTATGATAAGATTTAACTTTATAAAATTCTTTTGTTTTCTTATCATAAACAATATCGTTAGCAAAAATTCTAATTGTATTTTTAGGAATAGGCTTATTTTTATATTCTTTTAAATACTTATGCATAGGAACCAATTCTCTTTTCATTTTTGTTGTTTCGTCAAAATCCATGCAAGCATATCCACCACTTCTATAAACTTTATAAATTTTACTTTTTTGATTTTTAACTCCGATATAAATATTTTGTTTATAAGTCATCAATGCTTTTTCTTTATATATACACTTAATCTTCTTTATTTTATTACCATTAAAAAATATACCATCTTTTATATCATCTTTCTTTCCCAATAAAGCTTCTTCTAAAGATAACCCTTTAGAAACTCTATCTTCTAACTGTTCTTTTATTGATTTTTTTATTGATTCACCAACAACTATTTCATCTATTCTATTTTTTAAATGTTCTATAGTTTCTACATTTTTTAACAAATGTTCTAAAGGATATCTTTGAACTAAATATTTATTATCATTTTTTTCAAATATACCATAAGCAGATTCATCACAAATTTCTTTACTTGGAAATCTATCAGGTTTATTCCAAACAACATAGTTAGTAAGATATTTTTGTAAAATATCATTTAATTCTTTGAATGGATTTTCCGGTTTAAATTCCGCCTTTATTTCGCCTGTTTTTTTATCTATAACATCATACAAGGTTCCATTTTTACTATTATATTCATTTGCCTTCTGCATAAGAGATCTTGTAACTAAACCTATTACTGCAGCATCAACAATATGATGTCTATGATCACATCTTTTATTGAACACAAATTCTTTTTTCTTTCTATAATCTCTTTTAAATTCTTGAAAAATTTCTTTCTCCTCTTTTTTAGTACTTAGATTTTTCTCTAAATATTGTTCTTTGTATTTTTCAAAACATTTATATAACTCACTTGTCTTATCAACATCTTGTAGAGATTTTGCTTTCGTGTTTAATATTTCCCATATTTCAGTATCTATTTGCTTGTCATACTCATTGTATAATTCTTGCTTTTCCGCAATTCTTACTTTTGGCAAAATTAAATTCGTTGCCCAATACTTTCTTAAATATCCTGTCAAACTACCATAACTTGGAATAACATCATCGGAAATATTTTTACACCAATCTAAAACTACTTTTGTTATCCAAGAGGTGGATTGTAATTGTGTTTCCGTAAAACTATCTCTTAATTCTTCTATTGATTTTTGTGTTGTTAAGTTATCTACTTTTTGATTTAATTCTTTTTTTTCTAAAGGTTCTATCCATTGATTAGCAACAGGTCTATTTTTAATACTATCAGCATATTCTTTTAATTTGTTCGCAAATCTCTCTACTACTATATAATTAACTTTATTTTCTTTACCTGCAAGATATGGAGTATTATCACCTTTTAACAAATTACATTTTGAATGAACTAAAACAAAATTACTATATTTATCTAAACCGCCGCAAGATTGAGGAATTATATGATCTATTTCTGTTTCTTTTTCATTATAACATTGTAATGTAGAAATTTCTTGACCGCAATAAATACATTTATGTTCTTGTTCTTTCCATAGCCTATATCTGAAAATATTTGAAGAAGAATCTATTATTCCAAAACTTGTTAATTCTGTACTGATTTTTTTTGTTCTTTCTTGATTATTACTCATTTCTTTATCTAAAAAATTTCTCATACTCAAAGATTTTTTTAAATCTCTTGAAAGTTCTATAGTTATGGTTTTTGGATTTCCACCTAATTTATGAATTACATAATTTATTGTTCTTTTAAATTCTTTCAACGGTCTATCTATTAAAATATTGTTTGTCTTTATTTCATTAAATGGAGACAATTTATCTGATTCAATTGTTTTTTCATTTTTATATGAATTTATAATATCTTCTTTGTTTTCACCATTGTTTAATCTTTTAACAATATTGTTTAAAGCTTTTATACTATACGATTTTCTGCATCTTTCTAATTTAGACATAGTAGTGTTTTTGTCTTCTAACTGTTTTTGTATTTTATCTATAAAGGATAAAATTTTTTCAATATTATATTCTTCCTCAAGTGGGACTATTTTTAAAATGCGATCTATAAACTCCTCAATATATTGCTTATTATTATCCAATATTGAATCGAAATTCGTAATACAAGCTAAAAATTCTATGATTATTTCCTGCTCTGTTTTATTTAATTTTTCAAAATACTCTAATAAATTATTATCTTTAAATACTTTCTTTGTTTGATTTGCTTTAATACCTTTATCACTATCTTTTCTTCTTGTATCAATGTTAAATTTTTCTTTTGTTGTATCTATATTTAATTTCTTATAAATTTCATTATATGGCATTTCATAATTTTTATTATATTTATCAGTTTCATTATTTATAAAATTAAAAATATCGTTTCTTTCTTGAACTGTTAAATTCCTTAATTCTTTTGTCTTTAAATCTTTTATTCTAATGTTATTTATTACATCTAAAATTCTATATTCTTGAAAAATCAATTGTGCTGTTGCTGCCCTTTTTTCTTGTGGTTCTAAAGGGCAATTGCCAATAGTTTCTGTATCCCATTTTATAGGTCTTTGATAAAATATAGCACTTTTGAATGCTTCCTTTAATGTTATTTCTGCTTTACCTTTATATTCGGAGAAATAGTCTTTATTTTTTATTTTATAACTACTTTTTAATTCTTGATGATATTGTGCTTGTTGCTTCCAAATTTTTTCAAATTCATCTTCTATATTTTTTCTATAAATATATGTTCCGTCTTTAGATATTTTTTTCCATTGATTTATATATTTATTATCTTCTTTTGATTCTTGTTTTAATTTATATTCCAATTGACCTATAGTTTCAACACTATATTCTTTTAACTTTTTCTCTGTTAATTTAATATTTTTAGATATATCTCCTTGATTTTTTAAATTACCCTTATATCCTCTGTTTTTAGCAATATGGAATAAAACTTTTATGAACTCTGCCAATTCTATTCTTTCATTTACAGCTTTTGCTCTTAATTCATGAATTTTATCACTTTTTATTTTTTCAATATCTTCTTTTGTTACCCCTATTGAATTAGCCAAATATATTAATTTTTTTAATCTTTTAGCTTTTCTTTCTACTTGTCTTCTTCTCAATCTAAAACCTGCTCTTATTGAGTTTTCGGTTACTTTCTTTTTAGGTTCTATAGGTTCTCTAAAAATATAACCATCAATATGTGCAATTCCTTTTATATTATCTTTCTCATCTAATTCATAAGCTACCAAACCTATTGATGATGTTCCTAAGTCTATTCCTAATTTGTATTTTATTGGCTTATTTTCCATTTCTCCTCCCCGAAAAATCTATTGGTAAAAAATATCAACGGATTTTAAATAAACAATCAAACTCTTCTAAAGCAATTTGTTTTCTGATGTCCAATAATTTATATAACAAAAATTTAAAAAAGAATTATGATAAAATATTAAAACAAATCATCTGCCGATAAGGATAAAAACTCTTCAAATAATATTCCTTTTTGTCCGACAAGAAGAGTTTTATAAGGTTTATACTTTTTATTAAAAAGTTCAATTCCCGATAAATTTGTTGTGTTTCTGCCGCTTTTAACTTCTATGGCAACAGATTTATTATCTTTTGTTAAAACAAAATCTATTTCGTAATTGCCTTCTCTGAAATAATTAAGCTTGTATCCGTTACATACACAATCATTTAACAGATGTGTTCCCACGGCAATTTCACAATATCTTCCCCATTTGTTTAAGTCGGATTTTACTTCTTTAAAAGTTTCAGTTTCGAATGCAGACACTAAAGCACTATTATACACCTGAAATTTAGGTATAGAACTTTTTGTTTGAATTTGATTTTTTGAATATTTCTGTAATCCGCACAACAAACCTGCAACATTCAACAAATTAAGATAATTTGCCAATGTTGTCGTGTTTCCGGCATCTTGTAGTTGTCCCAACATTTTTGTATAAGATAAAATTTGTCCGGAATAAATGCTACCTAACTGAAATAATTGCCTTAATAATGCCGGTTTAGTTATATTTGACATCAACAAAACATCTTTAGTTATTGCAGGTTCTATCAAAGAATCTTTAACATATTGTTTCCATCTTCTTTCATCTCTAATTAAATCTATACTCCCGGGATATCCGCCGAAAAAAATATATTCATCTAAAGATAATCCGAATGCAGATTTTATTTCTTTATAAGACCAATGAGGTATTCTTATAATCTCATATCTTCCCGCAAGTGATTCGCTTAAACCTCTTTGAACAAGAATTGATGAAGAACCTAACAAAACAACTTTTATATTTATTTTATTTCTTGTATCGTAATCCCACTGACTTTTTACAATTTCACTCCAATTTTTTATTTTTTGAATTTCATCAATCACCAAAATTAAATCTTTTTTAGAAGAAGATTTTAATTTTATTCTTGCATTTTCCCACTGTTGTGTAAGCCAAACGGAATTTGAATTTATTTCATTATCCGCAGATAAAAAAATATATTCTTTATTTATATCTTCCAATACTTGTGTAATAAGAGTTGTTTTACCTACTTGTCTTGCACCGAACAGAATTTGAATAAATTTTCTTGGTTCTTTTAATCTTGATAAAATTAATTTATGCTGAATTCTTTTATAAGTTTGGCTCATGGTTGTCCTCTTCTTCTATTTTATTTACTCAGTCTATTGAGTAATTTTACTCAATTAATTGAGTAAAGTCAAGCTTTGAGTAGCATAAAAACAGCAAGTATGAAAATTTTAATACTTACTATATTAAATAGAGGATTTCATTGTTTTTACATAATCGTAAATATGTTTATCTGCTGTTTCGCCGTATTGTCGAATAATTTTTATTATTGCACTGCCTACTATAACTCCGTCGGAAATTTGTGATATTTTTTTTGCCTGTTCGGGAGAGTGTATGCCGAAACCGACACAGGCAGGGACTGAAGTGACTTTTTTTACCGATGATAAAATGGATTGTAAATCGGTTTTTATTTCCGTTCTTACTCCCGTTACGCCCATAGAAGAAACAATATATAAAAATCCTTCTCCGTCTTTGGCAATAGATGCAATTCTTTCTTCGGAAGTGGGTGCAATTAATGAAATGATTTTAATATCATATTTTTTTGCAAAAGGAGCTATTTCCCCTTTCTCGTCAAAAGGTAAATCCGGAATAATTATACCGTCAATACCGACAGATGCACATTTTTTGAAAAAATTATCATAACCGTATTTGAATACGGGATTAATGTATGTCATAAAAACTAACGGGATAGAAACTTTCTTTCTGACATTTTCTACAAGATTAAAAATTCCCTCGAGTGTAGTGCCTGCTCCCAATGCTTTTTGACTGGATTCCTGTATTACCGGTCCTTCTGCAACGGGATCGGAAAAAGGAATACCGATTTCTATTAAGCCCGCTCCGGCGGAAACCATTTGATAAATAAAATCTTCCGTCTTTTTTAAATTCGGATATCCTGCCGTTATAAACGGAATAAACAATTTGTTATTTTTAAATGCTGTTTCAATTCTATTCATATATTTTTTCTCCTCTGTATCTTGCAATTGCGGCTACATCTTTATCCCCTCTCCCGGACAAACAAATTATTATACTTTCATCTTTGCTTATTTTTGGTGCAAATTTGCGAACATAAGCTACTGCATGGGCACTTTCTATCGCACAGATAATGCCTTCTGTTCTTGCAAGATATTCAAATGCGGAAACAGCCTCTTCGTCGGTAATTGAAACATAATCTGCTCTTCCCGTGTCGTGTAAGTAGGCATGTTCCGGCCCTATCCCGGGATAGTCCAACCCCGCCGAAATAGAATATACTTCCGCAATCTGACCGTCTTTATTCTGACAGAAATAAGACTTCATACCGTGAAAAATTCCGATTTCACCTTTTGCGATTGATGCCGCATGCTTGTCGGTATCAAGCCCTTTGCCTGCGGCTTCACAACCTATAAGTCGAACATTTTTGTCATTGATAAAATTATAGAACATTCCCATGGCGTTACTTCCCCCACCGACACAAGCAACAACTGCATACGGAAGTTTCCCCTCATATTCCAAAATCTGTTCTTTGGCTTCTTTACTTATAACACTCTGAAAATCTCTTACTATCGTCGGGAAAGGATGCGGTCCCATAACCGAGCCGAAAACATAATGCGTAGTATTTACGCTGTTAGTCCATTCCCTTAATGCTTCATTGACGGCATCTTTCAAAACTCTTGTCCCTGATTTAACGGCATTAACTTTTGCCCCCAACAGTTTCATTCTGTAAACATTTAAGGCTTGCCTTTTTGTATCTTCTTCGCCCATAAATATTTCACATTCCAATCCTAAAAGTGCTGCCGCAGTTGCCGTTGCCACACCATGTTGCCCGGCACCTGTTTCGGCGATAACTCTCTTCTTACCCATTTTCTTTGCGAGAAGAATTTGTCCCAAAACATTGTTTATTTTATGAGAACCGGTATGATTTAAATCTTCTCTCTTTAAATAAATTTTTGCACCGCCCAAATCTTTAGTCATTTTTTTCGCGTAATATAAAAGCGACGGTCTGCCTGCATAATTTTTTAACAAAATGTTCAACTCGTCGCAAAATTCTTTGTTGTTTTTATAATATTCGTATTTTTTCTCGAGAGTTTTTATTTCGTTCATAAGTGTTTCGGGAATATATTGTCCGCCGAATATTCCAAACCGTGTGTTATTCATTTTTTACTCCTTATATTGCTTTGACAATTTTTACTATATTTAATATTTTTTGTCTATCTTTTATTTTGTTTGTTTCAACGCCGCTTGATACGTCAATACAATACGGATTTAATTTTATTGCTTCACAAATATTATCTTCATTTATTCCGCCTGCAAGAAAAAACGGGCGGATGAATTCTTTCAAAAAAGTCCAATCGAATTTTATTCCTGTTCCTGCTCCGCCGTCGAACAGCAAATAATCCGCCAAGCTGTTACGCCGGTACAAAATATCCTCGGCATTTTTAACTTTTACGGCTTTAATTATTTTATTATTACAAACTTTTCTTAGTTTATTTATGTAATTATCGTCTTCATTGCCGTGCAGTTGAACCAAGTCAATGATTTTTTTATCGCAAATTTCCGATATTTTATGAATATCTTCATTTACAAAAACGCCAACGGATAAAATATTTTTATTCAATCTGTTTTTTAATTTTTCCGCAGTTTCCGTTGACACTTGTCTGTGGCTGTTGGCGAAGATAAAACCGACATAATCGGGATTTGCTTCGTTTACGAAGTCTATGTCTTGTTCTCTAAACAGACCGCAAATTTTGATATTCATAAAAATTACTCCATTTTTTAAAAATCGCCTTGCGATTCTTAACAGTTGAACAGTTGAAAAGTTGAAAAGTTGAAGAGTTTCAACTGCAACGACAACAGAAACGATGAGATTCTTCACTACGTTCAGAATGACAACGACTACAAACGGCAACGGCGAGATTTCCGACTACGACCTTCGGGAATGACACCGCTACGCGGTTGTTGTTCCCATCCCTCTATACCTCAAAATTTGCTTCGCAAATTTTCAACCGTTAAACTATGCAAAAATTGTTTTTTGTTTTCGTTTCGCATCATACTTTCGCCTATTAATGCTCCGTTAAAACCATTGTCTTTTAACATCGCAATATCTTTTGCCGTTTTAATACCGCTTTCAGAAATCAATATTTTGTTATTCGGCAGATATTTTCTTAATTTTACAGATGTATTAATATCAACCGTAAAAGTTTTTAAATCTCTGTTGTTAATACCGATAATTTCCGCACCGTTGTTTAGTGCTTGTTTTATTTCCTGTTCATTGTGTGTTTCCACAAGGCAGTCTAAGTTTAAACTTTTTGCAATATTTATATAATTCTGTAGAGTTTTATCGTCGAGAATTGCACATATTAACAGTAATGCACTTGCTCCTAAAAACCTTGCCTGATATATTTGGTATTCGTCAATAATAAAATCTTTTCTTAAAACAGGAATATTTACGATACTCGAAATTTCCTGCAAATACTTATCTTTCCCCATAAAAAAGTTCGGTTCGGTAAGTACGGATATTGCCGCTGCTCCCGCCTGTTCGTATTCTTTGGCAATATCAATATAGGGAAAATTCTCAACTATTATACCTTTTGAGGGAGAAGCTTTTTTTATTTCGCAAATGAAAGCAAAATCTTTGCTTTTTAAAGATTCTTTAAAAAAGAAATTTTTACTTAAAGGAAGTTTTGAAACTTCCTCTTTTAAAATTTCAATGCCTTTTTCTTTTTTTTCTTTTTCTATTCTTTCTCTTTGTTTTTCTACTATATTATCCAGAATCATAATTAAAATACTCCGTATTACTTCTCGTTGGATAATTTTACATACATTTCCATCTGTTTTAGAGCTTTTCCGCTGTCAATCATTTCTTTTGCAACATTTATTGCGTCAGCAACAGACAACTCGGGTTTGGCAATATGTATTGCAGCCGCAGAGTTAAGCAAAACCGCGTTAGTTTTTGCACCTTTTACTCCCGACAGTATATCTCTTGTTATTTTTGCATTTTCTTGAGGCGTTCCGCCGACCAAATCTTCTTTCTTACATCTTTCCATACCGAACTGTTCCGGCTCAATTTCATAATGTTTATATTCTCCGTTTACAACCTCACAAACGCTTGTTGCCGAACTTGCGGAAATTTCATCCAAGCCATCATTGCCGAAAACAACCATTGCACTTTTAACACCGAGATTGGACAAAACATGTGCCATAGGGTCCAACAAATCCTTTTCATACACGCCTAAAAGTTGCATATTTGCACCTGCAGGGTTAACCAACGGTCCTAAAATATTAAATATCGTTCTTATACCGAGTTCTTTTCTTACTGGAGCAACATATTTCATTGCTATGTGATAATTCTGTGCGAAAAGGAAACAGAAATTTATTTTCTCCAAAATTTCTTTGCTTTTCTCAGGCGATATTGTTATATTTGCACCGAGAGCTTCCAAAACATCTGCCGCACCGCACTTGCTGGATGCCGCTCTGTTACCGTGTTTTGCTACGGGAATTCCCGCAGCGGAAATAACGAATGCCGACGTGGAAGAAATATTAAAGGAAAAAGACTTATCCCCGCCCGTGCCTACTATTTCCAAAATATCCATATCGTTTAGAAGTTTAACACAGTGTTTTCTCATACCTGATGCCGCACCTGTTATTTCCTCGATGGTTTCTTTTTTCATTGTCATTGCGGTTAAGAAAGATGCCATTTGTATTTGGCTTGCTTTACCGCTCATTATTTCGTCTAACACTGTTTCAGCTTCCTGAAAGGTTAAATTTTGTTTTGCTACTGCTTTTACGATTGATTCTTTAATCATATAAATCTCCTTTAGAACTGCTTATAGTGACCGTGAATTTTAAACTTTTCAACTATTCAACTTTTCAACTTCAACGACGAGATGCTTCGACAAGCTCAGCATGACAGACGAGACGACAAAAGTTTTTTACAATTTGGTATCCGTTCGGTGTAAGAACCGATTCCGGATGAAACTGAACTCCGTAAACCTGATATTTATTGTGACATACTGCCATTATTTCCCCATCATCGGTTGTTCTTGCTACGACTTTTAATTCTTTAGGTAACGTATTCTCTAAAACAGCGAGAGAATGATATCTGCCTACAACAAAATTTTTATCAAGTTCTTCAAAAATAGGACATTTATTATCTGTTTCAATTTCTGATTGTTTACCATGCATTAAATTTTTTGCATAAGAAATAGTAGCACCGTAAGCCTCACATATTGCCTGATGACCTAAACAAACACCTAATATGGGAATTTTTCCTGCAAGTCTTTTAACAACTTCTATACATATTCCTGCTTCCGAAGGTTTACCCGGTCCCGGTGATAAAATAATTTTTTCCGGGTTTAATTTTTCTATTTCTTCAACGGTTATTTCATTGTTTCGTTTTACCAATATATCGGGATTGATTGAACCGACATACTGGTATAAGTTATAAACGAAACTGTCGTAATTGTCTATTAATAAAATCATTTAAATCTCCTCAAAAATCGCCTTGCGAAAATTTTAGTGCATTAACTACTGCTTTTGCTTTATTTATGCATTCCTGATATTCGTTCTCGGGGATACTGTCTGCAACAATCCCTGCACCGGAACGTATAAAAACTTTATTATTCTTTTTAAAAGCTATTCTTATTGAAATACATGTATCCATATTCCCCGAAAAATCAATATACCCTATAGCTCCGCCGTAAATACCTCTTTTATTTTGTTCCAATTCATTTATAATTTGACAGGCTCTTATTTTCGGTGCTCCGGAAAGTGTCCCCGCAGGAAGAACGGAATCTATCGCATCAAGAGCAGTTTTATCGTCGCGAATTTCACCCGCAACGGTTGAACCGATATGCATAACATGAGAAAACCTTTCTATGCTCATATATTTTTCTACTTTTACCGAGCCGAATTTACTGATTTTTCCTAAATCATTTCTGCCCAAATCAACAAGCATATTGTGTTCTGCCAGTTCTTTCTTGTCGGAAAGAAGTTCTTTTTCAAGCTCTAAATCTTCCCGTGAAGTTTTGCCTCTCGGTCTTGTCCCTGCCAAAGGAAAAGTATGCAAAACGCCGTCTTTCAGCTTTACCAATGTTTCCGGTGACGCACCTGCAATTTCAATATCTTTACTGCAAAAATAAAACATATACGGCGACGGATTGGTGGTTCTTAAAATTCTGTAAGTATCCAGCAGGCTTCCCTCGATATCGGCTTCAATTCTGTTGGATAACACAGCCTGAAAAATATCTCCGTCTTTAATGTACTGCTTTGTTCTGTTTACTATATCGCAAAATTCCCGTTTACTGAAAAGATATCTGAAGTCCGATTTTAATTTCAACGGTTCGTCCTTTGCCGGTGAGCCGTTTTTGATAAGTTCTGCCATTTTATTAAGTTCTTCAACGGCATTTTTATAATTCCGTTCCAAATTATCCGTCTTAATATTAATTATCAAAATAATTTTCTGTCTTAAATTATCAAAAGCTATAACTTTATCGAACAACATCAAATCAACATCGTTGAATTTTTCGTCATCTTTTGCATCCAAATTTAAAGCAGGTTCGGAATATTTGATATAATCGTAGGAGAAATAGCCCACCAAACCTCCGGTAAAAGGCGGTAAAGTCTCTATTTTCGGGCTTTTATACTCTTTAAGGATATCTTTTATGTATTTTTTAGGATCGTCGTTATTTGATACCGTTTTGCCGTTTATTTTGATAATATTATTTAAGCAGGTAAATTCAAGCTTGGGTTCATAGCCCAAGAAAGTGTATCTTCCCCATTTAGAGGAATCTTCCAAACTTTCAAGCATATAGCAATGATTGCTTACCGATTTAAGGATTTTTAAAACCTGAATAGGTGTTTTGATATCGCTGTAAAGTTCGCAACTTACCGGAACGGTTTTGTAGTTTTTTGCCAACTCTGCGATTTGTTCATAAGAAGGTGTATTCATTTTGCTACCTCGAAAAATAAAAAAATTCATCCTAAACAAAAATGTTTTCAAGGACGAATCTGAATATCCGCGGTGCCACCTTGCTTTGAAACAGTTTGATAAACAACAAGACGAACTTTTTAAAAATAAAACTGTCTCACACTTTTAAGGAATACCATCATATTCCCGGCAACTTACGCGTGCCCTGCGTTGCAGAATACTCAAAGGTTTTACCCCTCTTTGACTGCACCCTCTGCGGTCCATTTCTACAAGCTGCTTACTACCGGCTTCTCACCACCCCGGCTCGCTGTCAGTGCATTTCTTGTTTTTATCTCCGCATCAACGGTTTGTTGTAACTTCGAGATAATGATTTTAGTATTATTTTTTTCCTTTGTCAAGCTTTTGTATGGGTTCAATATGCACACATATGAAAAAGCTCATATATCTTTCTTTATGCCCATAGAGAAGAGATAGGAACAGCAAATAAATTGTCTTTTTGTGAAATAATATTATTCCCTGTATATAGAATAATTCCTATAAAATTTTTATTCTTAGCAATATTGTTTTTAAACCACTTCAAATGCTTAAAAGAATCATTGTCGATATTTACACCGGATTTTACTTCTATTCCTAATAAATCTCCATCCGAATTTTCTATAACAAAATCAACTTCTCTGTTATCTTTATCTCTGTAATGGTATAAATTATATTCATTAAAGAAACAATCTATATTTGAAGATAATTCATTAAAAACAAAAGTTTCTGTTAATTTTCCGACAATATCGGCACTTTCTCTTACTTTGTTAAAATTTAAATTCAATAATGAGGATATTATTCCTGTATCACAAATATAAAGTTTATCTTTCTTGGTAACATATTGGTAATCGTTAATTAAATACGGATTGACTCTTTCTGCTAAATACATATTTTCAAGAATTGAAATATAAGTATCAAAAGTTTGTTTTGTTATTGATAAAGAGCTTAATATAGCATTTTTCTCCATATATTTTGACGACCAGCTTGCAAGAATTTTTAATAAATCTTTCAATGCAGATTGTCTTTTAATATTTGCTATATCTTTTAAATCGTTTTCTATTAATGTATTAATATAATTTAAATACCAAATTCTTTTCTCTTTTAAGTCTTTGTCAAATGTTATAGGGTAACCTCCGTCGAGAGCCAATTGAATTATATCATCTCTTGTATAATTTCTTTTATTATTTATAAAAATACCTTTGAATGCATTTTGCAAAAAAACAGGTTCTTTTTGATTTTTTTCTCCCTGAGAAAATGTTCTTAAACGGATTTTTTGAACTCTTCCTGCCAAAGATTCTCTTACAGCAGGATTTGCCTGAATATTAGAAGAACCTGTTATTAAAAATTGTCCATTATTATTATTCTCATCAACTACTTTTTTTATGGAAGAAATAAGTTCGGGAGCTTTTTGTATTTCATCAATAATCATAGTCTTTGACGATTTTTTTAAAAAACCATCCGGATCTAAATTTGCAAATTTTCTTTGAGAAAAATCATCAAGAGTTTTGTATGTGGAATTTTTTAATGAGGCAGATTTTGCCAATGTTGTTTTGCCACATTGTCTTGACCCTGTTAAAATAACAACTCGGCTGTTTTTTAAAGCATCTCTTATTGAGTTTTCTTGCCATCTTTTATAAAGTTTCATTATAACCCCTTTCAAATTTCTTGTTTCTTTTTTATATATTATGATATAAAATTATAAAAAAAGCAAAAATAATTTCGTAAAAAACATAAAAATAACTTAGTAAAAAACGCAAAAAATAATCATATTTCTGCACAAAAAACATAAAATTAATGTTTGCTTTTGTCGCTATACTTCTTTAGAAGTATAGCGACAAAATTCCCGACTACGAACTTCGGGAATGACAGACAGGACGGCGATATACAAAGTATGACTTTAAAAAAAAGAAAAAATAAAATGTTGACAATATGTCCAATATATACTACACTTACATAAAAGAAAAGCAGTCAACAAGAAGATATAAAGAAAGCAAAGAAAATTAAAAAGATTTTGGGGGTATAAAATGAAAAATAAAAGATTAGAAGACATAACAGAGGAAGATGCAAGAATAGTAGGAGGAGATTTTTTTGAAGATTTGGCAGAAGATTATGCTAAAAATCCTAAGAAATTAAAAGCTTACATTAAATCAGTTAACGAAGTTTACAGAGAAACCGGAGATGTTGATATTTTGACTACAGCTTTAAAAATTATAGCTATGGTAAAAAAGAATATTAAACAGCAGGCAAAAAAAGCTAAAATGCAGAGAAGTACAATATATAATATTTTTAAAAAAGGAGCTAATCCTACATTTAGAAATGTTGCCAAATATACCAACAGTTTAGGCATACATTTGCAGTTTGTTTTAGATTAAGTATTTTATCCGGAAGAATTTATTTCAAAAGATTGTATATCAAACAATGAAAAAATACTAAAAATACCGTAGGTTAAATGCTTTTTTTGACATCACCGCGATCGGTAACTATTCGATAACCTGCATTTTGTACTCTTCGTTCCAAACAACCTCTGCATTCAGCAGCTTCTTCTCCGGTGCAAATTTTGTTATCATATAAAGAGTACAATTTTCTATATCCTACGGGAGAAAGGTTAGGCATAACTACGTTTGCCCCCGCTTTCAGCCCCAATTCTCGCCCCTCGGGAGATACTGTGCCCAATGCCGTAGTCGCCGGAATCAACGCATAAGGAAACATCAATCTTAAAATTGCAATAAGTTTTAATGTTACGGTTAAACTTCCGTTTTTTAATTTTTCAAAGCGGGTATTTTTTGCCGGTATAAACGGACCTATTCCTATCATATCGGGTTTAAGTTTCTGTAAAAAACGCAAATCTTCAATAAGATTTTCCACAGTTTGATAAGGAGAACCTACCATAAAACCGCTTCCTACCTGATAACCTGTTTCTTTTAAATCAAAAAGACATTTTTTTCTGTTTTCCAACGATAAATTATCAGGATGAAGTTTTTTATAATGAGATTCCGTTGCCGTTTCATGACGAAGAAAATATCTCTCTGCACCGGCATTAAAAAATGCCTGATAACTGCCTCTGCTTTTTTCTCCCAAAGATAAAGTTACAGCACAGTCAGGATATTCTTGTTTTATTGTGCATATTATATCGCAAATTTTTTCATCGGTAAAAAAGACATCTTCCCCGCCCTGCAAAACAAAAGTTCTGTAGCCCAAACCATATCCCTGTTTACAGCAGTTAAGAATTTCTTTTTTTGTCAGTCTGTATCTTTCTATTTTTCTGTTGGTGCAATTTATTCCGCAATAATAACAACCGTTTTTACAATAGTTCGTTATTTCTATTAATCCTCGTAAATAAACGGCATCACCGTAAACTTCACGCCGTACGGAATCCGCCTGTTTAAAAAGTTCTTCATTGACGGAATTATCGACAAGAAGTACCTTTAATTCTTTATCCAATAAGTTGTGAGTTGTTTTTAATTTATTTATCATAAGCGGTATTTTAGCATTTTTTTATAAAAAAATGAAGAATAACCGTATCCCCCTTCATACGGAATGAAATACGGAACGTGCGGAAAATTATGCCGCGGATAATAATGATTTTATATATTGCGTTGAGACTTCGGCAGATTTTACGACAGATACTTTTTTGCCGTATGTATCCATTAATAATTCCGGAATTCCCGTAAAGTCTGCAATTGCCGACGGAGAAACTTTTGTTATTTTGTATTCGTTCTGTCTTAAAATATTGTCCAAGTCTCCGTTAAGTCTTATTTTTATGGAATCCAAAAATTCTTTCGCCGTCATTTCGCTTTCGATTTCTTTTGTTTTGTAAATATCTTCCATGGTATTGCCGTTTAAAATATTCTGTATTGTAAGAATAAGTATTGCCTGAACCGTATCGGTTTTAATATTTTTCATTAATTTGTTTTCATCAATATCTATAATATTTGCAATATTTTTTGCGACGGTATTCATTACAACACCGCGGATAAAACCTACCGTTTCCTCATATTTTTCTTTTGCCGTCAAATATTCAATGTATGTTCTTGCATCATCACTGAATAATGATAAATTTAACTTTAATATTTCTTCTCTTAAATATCCGTTACTGTTTCCAATATCAACGGACAATATACCGCTGTCAATTATTTGTTTTACATCTTTTGCCGTATAATCAAACTTACGGCTTAATGCAGCGTTTATCCCCTTTTTAAATTTTTGCTCGTTTGTTTCTGCTCGCCTGAATTTTGATTTATTTTTATTTATAAACATTTTAGTATTTTCATCTATTACGACACTTACAAAACTTTCCATTCTTAAAATTCTTTCAAAATAGTCGTCGGATATTTGTCTTTCAATATTCTTCAGTTTGCTCATATCAAACTCTTTTTTACCGAATAGAATACCGTTTATATCATCAACTATCGGTATTATTCCGTATTCATCAAATATATCAACATTATATAATCCGTAATAAATTTCATTACTGAATTTTATCGATATTTTAGTATCTATACCTTTAGCTAATTTTATCGTTTTCAGCTTTTCCAAAAGTTCCAATGCTTTTTCCTTTTCGGTAATATCTTCGGCAATAATTCTTGCTCCGTCAAACAAAACTTCGGAAAACTCATCACTTCTGTCATAAGAAATTATGAATTTATATCCTGCATCCTGCAGTCTTTGCAATTCACGGTTATACTTTTCCGCTTGAGCCTTGCTTATTATAAAAGTTTTTGTTTCTGAGGCAATTTCTTCATTTTTGCATACTGCAGAAATATCAGTTATATTTCTTTCGGAGATATCAAGCTTTATTTCTTTGCCCGGAACGGTAATCGAATTTGTTATTTCATTTTTTAATTTATTTTGTATCGAATACAAAGTTTGCTCTTCAAGGTCTGCAAATACGATTGCCGTTTCAAAAGAATCGTTTTTCCTTGTATCGTAGTAAGCAGCAGTAATTAAATCCTGCAATTGCCGCTTATCAATATCAATGCCTTTTTTTGAATATACCGTCAATTTCCCGTCAGATTTATCATATTTAACACGAATACCTTTTTCAACATCAAGTATAAACCCGCCTCTTACCGTCTGTGTGGGTTCCGTTATTATTTCCATATTGACTACGATAATATTTGTTTCTGCAACAGCCAAACTTTGCAGGTAGTCTTTTTGTTTATAATCTTCTGTTATAACTATATTTTTGTCGATAATTCCGAATATTCCCGACCTGTTTTTAAAAACAGCATCAAACAATTCGTTAATAAATAACATTTGTCCTGCGATTTCAGAAACAAATTGTGAAACCGTATAATATTGTAAATTAACCCGCTTGACCGTATCATAAGAAACGTCCTTAATTTTTGAAATCAGGTTAGGCATAATATTCGCTATAATCCCGGAAACATATTCCGAAAACTTGTTGTTTATCGACGGTTTTATTGTTGCAAAATAATTCCAAACAAAATGTGCTGTCGTTTCGGTAATAAATAATGCAAAAAGCGAACCGGTGCCTATCCCTATCCCTATACTTAATGCTCTTATCACCCAAATCACAGGCGTCATTTTTGTTTGTATCGATAAAGGAAAATTATGTGCATTAATAAAATTCGGAGTCCAGAAAACAAAAGTTTCAAGTAATACGCCTATTGCCACGCCTAATTTTGTTGTTTTGAAAAATTTCCCCGAATTTTCTTTGTATATGCTTTTTATTATTTTTGAATTGCCTATTTTGGTCAATAAATTTTGCGTTGAAGGAAGCATAAGCTGTGCATATTTATTATAATTTACATCAACATACATACCGTTTTCTTCCATAATAGGGTATATTCTCCCCGTGGTTTTGTTATCATCGTCTTCTTCTATTACGGCTCGAATTGATTTTACCAATGAATGATTTAATTCGTCTATTTGATCATTTGTTATAAAAAGAGTATTGTTCGACAAATATCTCGGAGCATTGGCAACATCTTTAAGAGATAATTTTCCGTTCATTTGTTTTAATTCTTCCGGAGTTTTGGAATCCAGAAGTTTTATCAATGAGTAAAACAGATTTGATACTTTTATTGTTTTATTATCCGAATCCATTGTTTTTGTATAAGCATAAACCGTTTCTTTTCCCGCATCGGTAATTATTTGAGGGAAAACGTCTATTCCGATATTTATTAATTCTTTAATAACATTTTCCGCAAATTTATAAGAATGGCAGCTTGAAAACATTAATGTTATATTTCTTAAATTAACACCGTTATCATGAGCATTTATCAATGCTTGTGATATTTGTTTTACGGTAAAACCTCTTCCGGACGAATAGAATATTTCGTCATCCAAACCGTGTCCGTCAAAAATAAACAAGCCTTTTTCCTGACCGTATTCATTAAAACGTTCTATTCTGTGAAGAAACATATTTGCTTCTACCATTGTCTCGGTTACATGCATTCTTTTTACATATCTGAGAAGTGTTTTTTTGGATAACGGTTGATCTTTTCTTCTGTTGATATAGTCAACAATATCCTTTTTTACAACTACGCTTCCTTTTTCTTTTTCAAGATATTCCAATAATTCCGGAACATTTATCTCGTCCGTGTATTTTGTGTTTATAAAATCCAAAACTTTATCTGCGAAAGAAATTTCTATATATTCAAATAAATCGGGTTCTACATCGAGTTTTTTTAAAATTTCTTCTATTCCCACAGGCGTAAATCTTTGTGTTTTACCGTCAGCATTCTTTTCGTTATTATGTATTGAAAATATTGCCATTTTATTTACGATAAGGTAAAGGTCGGCAATAATGGCATCTAATTTATTATAATATTCCAAAGTATCAGCAATTATACTTTCTATTTTGTACGTCGGTATCGAAAATATATTGTCTCCCGATATTGAATATATTCTTCTGGCTACTCTTATTGCCAGCTGATATTGACGTGTAATATCTTTTATGTCGTTTTGCTTACAGTAGTCTTCCATAGCCTTACTGAAAAACACCGACATGGAAAAAGCTTTGTTTTCAAGATCCAAAGAATCTATCCTATATGTTTCCAAATCATCAACCAGATCTACAAATTTTTGAAAATCAAAAGTTCTGCCGTACCGTACATCAAAATCACTGAATAACAAATCAATTACATATCTGTTATAAAATTCAACATATCTGAAATTTTCCAATATATATCCGTTAACTTTTTTCCCTTTAAAACTTTCAATATATTCTTCGGCAACTTCGCTGTTTTCTTTTAAATCTGCACGAGTGATCAATTTCATTAAATAATTAAAGTCTTCCTGTGTATAATTGAAATTTTCGGCAAGTATTAAGATAAATTTTAATTTTAACGGACTAAAAGATATACTATAATCATGTTCGGATTTTTTATAAAAATCAAATATAAGATTTCTGATTGATGAATTTAAATTTAAGAAATCGGATATATTTTCTCTTGTTTTTAACTCCGCAATAAATCTGTATTCGCAATAATTATACAATTTATCAAAATCGCTTATTGTATATCCGTTTTTCTTTACGATATCCAAAAGAACCTGAAGCATAATTGAACTTATGTCGTCGGAATAAGTATCAAGTGCATACTCGTAAAAATCCGTAAAGCGGTTGCGTGAAATTTTGTCCATATTAAAAAACATATATATATATTCTTCTTTTTCAAGAAGAGTAATAATTTTGCAATATATTTCTTTTTGGTCATAATTTATATTTGTAAATTCTAAAAGAAGTTTGTTTAATAAAGTCGTTGACGTTATTTGGTTGTTTCTTATATAATCGATTATATTTCTGTTGAATCCTGATGCTCTTACAACTTTATTTTGTAAATCTTTTACGTTTGCTTCTACGGAGGCAGAGTCCGCTTGTTTTTCGAATTCAATTTTGTTTTCTTCGGATAAAGCTTCTTTTCGTTCCGCATCATCCGTCTCTTCAAGGAAACTTATTATTTTTTGTCCCCTCTCGAATATCTCGAACGAGTCAAATATTTTATATAAATCATCAAGCATATCGGAAATAAGAAGTAATGATTGTTTTGCCGTTCCTTTCTGCAACAAATCTATTACTCTTTGCAAATTCTCTTTATTGCTTATCAAAGTTTGTAAGTTTTTGATTTCTGACACAAGCTCCGGCGTAACTTTCTGTTTATGAAGGTCATCTACCGTTGCCTTAACGACTTCCGTTATTGTTTCTCGAATATCCCCTATATCGTCACTTTCCAATATCTTTGCCGCAGCCAAATCCGAAATAAGTTGTATTCTTTCTTCGTCGTCAAGTTCGTTTATTTTCTGTTTCTGTTGAGGATAGGTAAGCCTATCATTTATTATCTGTTGTGCCGAAGGAGATATTGAGGCAACGGCAGGTGCTATCATTTGGAAAGATATTTTACTCTGTTCTTTTGCTATTTGATAATATGTCTTTTGTGCAACATCTATACCATCGGAAACATTAGGTGTTATTACGATATAACTTACACCCTTTTCTTTCAACATTTCCGTTACGGTATTTGAATGGAAGCCTCCCGTTACAACAATATCCAACTTTTTAACATTTTTCATATTGGCAATAATTTTATTTATATCATTATCAGCTTTAGTATCAAAATGATTTTCGGCAGGTTTGTTATCGTCATTGAACAAATTTTTTGCAAAATATAAATTTCTGTCATTGTTTATCTTATAGAACTTATCGGTTTCATCCATATATTCGTCCAACATGCTCAATACTCTGTTATCGGCATATTTATTCCACAACCGTTTATAAGTTTCTATATTTTCTTTGTAATAATTATAATCATCGGAAGTTATTTTACCTGTTACATAATCCCGCAAATATTTTTCAAAATTCGTCATAAAAACGATATCTCTTTGAACTTTCGTCTCGGAGAATCTTGTATTTATCTCTTCGGTAAGCTTGGCTTCTTCGCTTATCAAATCCAACGGATTTATTTTTTGACTTAATTCTATGTATCTGAAATATTTATCAAGTTCCGAATATTTGCCGCTTAAATCCAAATTTTCCTGTCTGCACAGTTTTATTATGTATGTGTAAAGTTTATCGACTCCGGAAAAATTATCGGTATTATCAATTAACTGTTTGTAGGTGTTATAAGGAAGTATTTGTTTCAGAAAAAACAACAAACTTTGCATTTGTTCCGTTATTTTTGAAAAATTAAGCCTGCTCTGCATATTGAGCAACATTATGTACGCAAAAGTATTTTCGTATTTTGTTAAATCTATTCCTAACTTATCTATATGTTTTGACAGTAAAGTATAATATTTTTGCGGTGAGAGTTTATCTTCTTTGAATTTTTTTGAAAGGTTTTCAAGTTTAAATTGTCTCTTTGTATAATGTTGTTTTTTTAATTTTTGAGAATCTTCTTCAATCGCTTTCAATATTAAATCTATTTTTTCCTGATTTTCTATTATTTTACCGAATCTTTTTAAATTTTCCAAATAGGGTTCTTTTTCTTCCAATCCGTTTATTATTTCTGTTTTTCCGCTTTTTGCACTGTAATACTCGGCTCCTGTTAATCTTCCCGTTTCAAGGATTGTATCTAAAAGTTCTTCTTTTTTAGGGTTTTGGTTTATTTTGTCTGTCAACCAATTTGTGCTTACTTTACCGTAGGCACCTTCCAAATATATTTTGTTTATGCCGAATTTATTATCAAATGTTTCTATAATATTGCTTATATTTTTTTGTACTTTCGGATGACAGTGCAAATCCTGAATATTTATTATTACTCTGTCCGTTCCGGCATAATGAGCTTTTGTTATTTGTCCGTAACCGTACGGCAAAACAAAGTCATCAAATATTTTACTATACCGATTTACTATTTCTTTGTTTATAATAATACTTGCCGTTGAAGGCTGAATTACAAATGATATTAACAAACTTATCGTTACAATTAAAGAAATAAGTTTCTTAAATCTCATTATAATTTTCATATTTTCTTCTCCAATAAAAAAACTTGTATTGTTTTTACACAATACAAGCCCTTTCTATATGTTTTTTATTATAATTTATTGATATAGATCTCGGTAAAACATTGAATAATATTTTCATCAGTAATAATAAAAAAACACTTAATCGCAGAGGTATTTTCAGTGGATAACTTTTTAATTCAGGTATAAAATTTGTTGAATTTTTTATTTTATATACAACAAAAATCAAGATTAAATTTAACATAGTAATTGTTAAGTTTGCCGTGCCTATATACTCGTTTATCTTTACAAAATTTTTGTTGCTATCTTTATTTGCTTTTTTTGTTTGATGTTTATTTTGTGCGGTTTGTGGAAACATTGTGGATAAGACATCGATTGTCATATTTATTGATGCAAAAAATTTCCCTGCAACAGAACCGCTTGCCGAAATATTTTTCTTTTTAAAACAAAAAGACAAAGAAAAAATATTCAACACAAAAAACAACACAACAAAAAACGATAATATTTTGGTTTTATAACCTGTTTCCATACTTAAATTATAATCTACAAACCTGATATTTTCAAGAATTTCTTGCAAAAATTTTGTAAAAATTTTAATTGACTATTTTTATTTTTATATATATAATATCGGTACATTGCAACGGATTGGCTTGGTTTTGCGGTAAAACTTTGAAAATCCCGTGGCTAAGAAATAAAACAAGTTGTTCGGTTTTTCCTAACAGCCGGTAAATCGGATTTTATTTTTTCGGTCTCTTTTTGCAATGATGCAGAGAGAGTTTTTTATTTGAGGTAATTTTATGTTAAAAAATGAAGAAACAAGAATAGCAATAATAGCAATAGTCATAGAAGATAAAACGAAGTCTAATATTGTAAATTCCATATTACACGATTATGCTGATTTATTTGTCGGCAGGATGGGTATTCCGTTTAAAGAAAAGAAGATATCGGTTATTACTCTTATTGCTCAGGGAACTAATGATATTATTTCTTCTCTTACGGGAAAATTGGGACGGATAGAAGGTATTACGGTAAATTCAATGTTGACAAAAAAAGTTATAACGACAGTTGAAGAGTTGAAGAGTTGAAAACGGCAATGTACAATGTATGATGTACAATGTACAATGAACGGCAACGACAACGACAGTTGAAAAGTTGAAGAGTTGAAGAGTTGAAAACGGCAATGTACAATGTACAATGTATGATGAACGACAGTTGAAGAGTTTAAACGGCGTACGGTAAAGACTATGAGGCGGATAATATTTTTCTGATATTTTCGGTTATATTATCCCCGAAAATATAATCTGCAATTCTTAATATACCGGGATCAATTGCAGGACGTACGGGTTCAATTTCTTCCTTCTTACAAGCTTTCATAAGCCCTGCGAGTAAAAGTCTTGCCTTATAAACGGTATCTTGTCTGTTATCCATATATCCTAAAGCATCTTTTGACAATATTGAAAAAGCTTCTTTAAACACCATTGAATCAGAATACAAACTGCCCGCCTTTACCTGAGAAGAATATAAATTTAAAATATTATTCCGTTTAGGACCTTGTTCATACTCGATAAATTCATCCGGTTGTAAAGAAAAAACATCTTCAATATTCATTTTTTCCTTAAATAAAGATACGTGTGCCAACATTCCGTAAAAAATTTTCTGTCTCATATCTGCTGCCTGCTGAGTATCTCTACTGACATACGGATTAACTACAAATTTAAAAACTTTGCCGAAATCACCCTGCTTGTATTTTCTTACAATATTTGCCTCGTATATTCCAAATAAAAAGCTGCTGCTTACGGAAATTCTTGTTTGTTTGGATTCCACAAAATAATCAAACAGATAAGAAAAATGTTCTTTCACATAACTGCTTGCCGTAGTATCACTTTCGTTTCTTAATATCCTTGCTATTTCTTCCTCTTCCTGTTGAGATAAATTAACTTCCTGACGGGTTCCGTACTCATAAGCAAACCTCATTCTCTCTTTCATTCCTTTGGTTTCTTTAAACAATCTCATAAGATCCGATACGGCCTGTATTATATTGGAATTTTCTTTTGTATCTTCTTTTAATCGCTGTGCATATAACATATTTACCGGGATTATAAGTTTACCTATAGAATCACTGTTTATCACTTTCTGAAGAATTTCCTCAAGTCTCTCATCTATTATATGATCCAAATAGACATCTTCCCCTTTTTCTGCAAGCAGAGCCAAACTTCCGGGATAACTGCCCTTAAGCAAAATACTATCTCTCTTGTTTGATAAAAATACCAATCTTGTTTCATATTCCTGCTGGTCCTTATAAATTGAAATTTCATAATTCACATCGTTCATCTCCGACAAATCATATTTCCCTTCCATAAGAAGTTCTTCTTTACTTGATAAAGTTCTTGTAATTTTCAAATCATCAAAAAAATCTTTAAATTCATTCCAAACTTTATCGGCAACCTGAACAGAGATTTCAATATCCGGAAGTTCATTTCTTATATTCTCAAAATCGTTTAAAACGGATTTAATATCTTCAATTGAACAATTTGCCAAGTCAAGTTTTATTCCGTCAACACCTATATCATTTACGTCAACACTGATCGTTCTTACAAAAGTTTTAAAAAACTCGTCGAAAAATCTGAAAGTATATTCAAGCACCATTTTTTTACCGTTCTTATGTAAATTACCTGAAAGTTTGGTTAAATTTTCTTTTACCGTAGTTTCTCTGTTTAAAACACGAACATTTAAATTATTGTCTCTGATAACAACTGTTATAAAATCTATATCACTGCCATTTAATATTTCAATAAATTCATTTTCTTCAAGTTCATTATTAAAAATATGTTCATCTGAAGCTATTTTTACACCTACATAAGAAGATTTTTGCTCGAAAAATTCGCCGAAGAAAGATTTTCTCTTCAAAGCTTTAACGGCTTTTACATTTTCTGCAACCGCTCTCATATCTTCGGCAACATGAGGATATTTCAAATCTTTTCTTCCTATTCTTGCAATAATATCTTCTATATTTACTACGGTATCGTATCCCATAACTTCCATTTCTTTTTCGTTTTCGGAATTTTTGCTTAAAACTACAGGTATATAAGTTTTGCCAAGAACCGACAGTGTCTGCCTTGCAGGTATTTGCGGAAACCCGTTAAAAGAAATAATACTGTTCTCTTCCTGTACTAAAAATTGCTTTGCATATTCCAACAAAACATCCTGCCAAATTAAACGTGTATCGGAAATTCCGACCAATATAATGATACCGTTATTATTTTTTAAAACATATACGGGTATTTTAACACCGTTCTTTTCCAAAATTGTCGGGTTACCATAAACTTCCTCTTCCAAAACGGAATTCTTAACGGGAACTATCGTTAAAGATAAAAAACCGAGTTTTACTTTAGCGTTAACGGCTTCTCTGATTCTTGCAATATCCAAAGTATCTGCTACATCCGACTCAATGGCAATCCAATTTCCTTTTTCAAATTTTGAGACCGTAGTATTAAAAAAACTTCTCACATTTGAATACAACTCTATAAAAACTCTCTTTAAATTGTCGTATATATACGTAACTTTACCTTTTTTTATTGAAGGATTCTGAAGAAGTTTTTCCTCAACATTTAAATTTTGCATTTCTTCTCCTTCGTAAACATAAATTACATTTTCCTGCCATGGGAAACCTGCTTGAGTAAGCATTCTGTCAAAACTTTCCTTTCCATAATTATATGTAGCCATTAACGTTTCCAAATATGCCTGTTCGTTATGACCTCTGTTTCCCTCCGGGTACATTACTATCGTCAAACCGTCAATTTTTAAAACTTCTATTTTTTCAACATCTTTTGCCGTTGATCTTTTATACCAAACATCAAATATTTTATCATCTTTTAAATCGCCGTAGATAATATCGGAAAATTTATCGGCAATAGAATCATCCTGAAAATAAACAGCAAGCTCTTTCAGCAAATATCCGGGCATAAATACAATAGAATCTTTACCGGACTTTGAATATTCCAATGCCTTATCCATAAAAGCTTTAAATTCTTCATTGGCTAAAATTTGCTCTTCCGGATGACTATCATAATTACTTAATTTTTTATAGGTATATTTAACGGATTCCACGGGCCATATAAAAACAAATGTTTTATTTTCAAAATTCGGGAAAAAAGTCGTCAAAACATCTTTCAACCAATTGCGTTCTTTATAAGGGTATCTTATAATCGTTCCGTCAGATCTCATATAGTTGTGTTTATTCTGTCTGTTTACGGAAAACTTGGACGGGAACAATCCGTAAAAAGGAATATCCGTATATAAAAATGTTGCAGATGTCATAATATCCGTAAACAAACTTTGAGACTCTTCCGACATAAAAAATGCGGAATCCTGTTCATCCAGCAGGGACATATCCAAGCATACATTTCGGTTCAACAATCCGTTACTTTCAAGAAACTCTTTAAAAGCTTTTGCATTTATTTCTTTATTGGAAATAAAACTCTTAAATTTTGATATATCAGCATAAAAAACATTATTGCTATTGTAAATAAGTTCCGAACGTTCCTCAATTTTTTCAACATCAGACCACTTTGTATATTTACCGTAAAAAACAATAACGGGATAAGTGTTGTCCCGGTTCCAATCTCTTTCAGAAGCCAAGAAAATTTTTCCTTTATTCAGTACGGACACAAGTTCGTTTTTTTTCTTATCTGCAGAAGAAAAATCGGTTTTTAGAACTTTATATATTTTAATTATACCGTTTTCTCTTACAACTTCAAAGTCTCCCTCTGCCTGAATATCAATATCAAGCTCACCGATATCCGTCATATCAATATCTTTAACCGTAACGGATGTTTTATCGGAACAATTTATTTTAAAAATACTGCCATCAGGTATATAAACATTATTCAATGTTATTGTACCGTGCAGAGAAACTTCGGCATTTTGTTCGATGACGGTATCAACAAATACAACCTTTTCCAAATCAGTATCTTTCGTATCGGCACCGTTATTTACCAGACCTTTCTTTTTTACTTCTTTAGTGTAAGCAGCTCCCCCGCCCGGAACGGCACCGACAACAAACATCATCGGAAGCATTAAAACCATCTTCGTAAACAGCGACAAATTTCTATGTAAACGTTTTATTCTTCCCGGCTTTTGGGAACCCGTACTATTATCGACAAATTCTTCTTCCCGTAAATTTGTTATTTCGTTTCTGTTATTGATTTCCTTTACGGTATTTTTCGACACATAAAACAGACGTTCTTTATTCTCAGACAAGAACGTCAACAAAAATCCTTTTTCGACAACTTCAATATTTTTCAGAACGGTATCATCGTCTAAACCTTTGGCATTAAAAATATCGGAAATATATTTTTGAACGACAGACACATTTTCTTGTACCGTTTCAATATTCTTGTAACGGTTAAAAAGTTCACTGAGCAAATCATAATCCAAAAAGCCGACTGCTATAACCTTTGTAGGATCATCCCAACTTTCGTTCATCAAAGAACTTCTTATAAATTTCTGATACGTATTGTTCAATATTGAAAGCTGTCTCATATAATCTTCATAAAATTTACTCTTACTTTCAATAACATCAACAGATTTTACGTTAGGCATAATAACGGCATAATTGATATCAAGTCCGTCCATAAGTTGTTTCATTCCGCGACTGTGATATCCTCCGGTTATTATGATATCTACAGGCTGATCCGTAGTTTTTAATATTTCTTCAAAAGACATTCTGTTATTATTTTTTATAACGGCTCTGTTTGCCGATTCTTCTTTATTTATTTTTTTATTATAAACCGTCTCAAGAATATCAAATTCTTTTCCGTTAAAGTTTGTGAGAAAGATGAATATAAATCGGTTAAAATGATTTGTTCTTCATTTAACAATTGTACTAAATCAATATCATTCTTATTTTGCAAATAATCACAAAATATATAAAAATTTTTATATTTTTTACCGTAATTTTCATCAGAAGAATTATCATCCAAATATTTTTTTATTTCTTTATAGTATTGTAACGGATAATTCTTATTCAACTCTTTTATTTTTGAGTATTTATGATATGTCATTTTGTCAGCAAGAACGATGTTTATATCAAACAACTCTTTTTTAACTTTATTAAAGTTCAAATCTTTATAATATTTTTCCAAATCCAAATACTTTCTTATTGTCTTATATTTAAATAACGGAATATTTCTCTTTTTAGAAAGAGAAACAAGATATGAAAAATATTTAGACTGTGAAATGTACCCTTTCTTATAGCAATCAACAAGTTCGTCGAGACTTTTGACTGCAAAGCTGCAGACAAATGTTTTGGCATCATTTAAAACAGACGATATATCGAAAATTTTATTTTCAAGTAAAATTCTGTTTTCATATATTTTTGACAATATAATAAAATTTTCTTTATAAATATTTTCTTCTTCCAATCCCTTAAAATTTATTTTTTCGTTTTTATTAAAAATTCCGAAATATTCCGCACCTGTTATTTTACCGTCAGTAAGCATTTTGTAAATAATATTGTTTCTGATTTTTTCATCTTGTAAATAATATTGTTTCTGACTTTTTCATCTTTTACGGCTTTAAGCCAGTTGAAATCCAAATCTTTTACGGCACCCTCAAGATATATATTTTCAACATTATAATTTTTTGTCAAAAAATCCAAAATTACGGCAATATTTTCCTGAGTATTTTTATCGGAGTGCAAATCCTGTATATTAATCAACGTTTTTTCGGCACCTATATATACATCATCAATAACCTTACCTAAGTCGGCGGGGATAAAATAATCCGCATTATCAACACTTACGGAAGTAATATTTACGGGTGCAATAACCGATGCACAAATATCACAACATATATAATTAACAATACAAACCGTTAGAATACATGAAATCAGTTTTTTGTAATTATACATATTTTCTCCGTGCTGCAAAATATATAAAAATTTTACTGTTTTATGCTGCGGAAAGAATATTTTTAATATTATCAATATATCCGTCGGACTGACCGAAGCTCGATGTATCAAATTCTTTTATTGTTACAGGCAATAAGCCTATTTCTCCGCTCTTAAAATTAAATATACCGCCGTTTAATTTAGCCAACACCGTGCGATCTTTGTTTATTCTGTTGACAAGTATATTTTCCAATACACCGAAACCTAATAATTCTTCATATTCGGAAGGAATAATAAACCTTGCACTTTTTTGTTCTCTTGTTTCCAAATATACGGGTATGGACTGCGTATCATTAAGAGGGTTGGGAAGATGAATAAAAGCCTGTTGTTGCGAATCCGCATTCCCCGCACTTAATGATATTTCATATTTAGTGTCATGTTGGACCGTAATAACATTTTCTTCCGAAACATCCTCTTCATTAACTGCATTTGTGGTAACAGGTCTTCTTTGAAGAATAAAAAGTTTACCGTCTTTAAATCCGAATTCAACATCAACGGCATAAAAAACATCGTCTTCCAATAATAACAGAACTTTAATAAGTTGTTTTATTTCTTCATAATTTAAAGTTCTTTCTTTTGCACCTTTATCCACAAAAGTTAATTTTACGCCTTCCCGTGTTGAAACTATTTTATAATCTTTGGTTGCAACGGAGTACTCCAATACATTCCCTGTTTCCATATTTACGGTTATTGTATCGGGAGTAAGTTTTCCCGAAACTATACCCTCTCCCAGTCCGTAAAGAGTTTCTATTGTGGTATTCCCGTATTTGTCTCTGCTGAAAGCAACTCCCGACTTATCAACATCTATCATAGTCTGTACCAACACCGCAGGAGAAACGATTTGTCCGCTGTTTATCATATATTTTATGCTTCTTTCTGAATAAAAGGATTCCCAACAGCTCAGCAAGGCATCAAAGAGATTTCCTCTGTCAACATTCAATACTGTTTCCCCCATACCGGCAAAAGCATTGTTTGCACTGTCTTCTCCGACACCGGAAGAACGTACGGAATATTTTGAATCTCCCAACGTTTTTAAAACCATATCTTCCAGTTCTTTCCTTAAAGAATCGGTTTCCTTAATTTTATTTTTGGAGTTTTCAATAAGGGAGATTATAATTTTTGCGAAATTTTGAGCTAACTGATATTCTCCGTTATTTATCGCATTTTTAAAAGATTGTGAAAGCATTAAAAATTGTTGTTTCTGTCCGAGCATATCAAAGAACCTCACAAAAACATCATAACTTATGCCTACACCTTCGGGAACAACTACATTATCTTCTTTTTCCAACAATCTGTGTATTTTTGCCAGTTCAACGGTTTTAGAACCGAATTTATAAGAATCCCGTTCATATATATCATCAAAGCTCAGGATATCTCCTTTCGGACTATATACTCCGTAATTATAAGTACCGTAGAGTCTTAATTTTAACAGGTTTATAACATTTTCCGTATCGGTTTTTAATTCCTGCAAATAAGCATCTTCTTCAGTTTCCGGTATAAACATTTCATTCACATTTGCCAATTGCAACATACCGACAATCTCATTTAAATCTTCCGGCAAATATTCATATTTTTCCAGCATAGTTCTGCATTCTTTTAAAAATACTTTCAAAAATACAATTAAACTCTCTTTCGTATTTTGTGAAATTTCAAAAACTTCTTTTCTAATCATATCCAATTCTTGTCTGTATTCCGGAGATTTTATAAACTCCAATTTCTCAAGCAAAGTCCTTACTATGGAATAGGCTATATTAGGATTGGCGGTTGTTTCCAAATTAGTTACGGCTTCATTCATAACTTTTACTTTATCCTGAATATAACTTTCGTTCAGTTCTTTAATTTTATCTTTTATGGTTTGCGGCATATCCTGAGCAAAAAGCATATCCAAAGTTTGTGCCATTCGCGTATCACCGATAGTTTGAAAATATATATATTCAACAATTCTTCCTATATTTTCAGCAACCGAATTTTTTATTAAGAAATCTTTTATATTTTCGGCGTCATCTTTTTCTATATATGACTGTAAAAGTTTTAATGTCGAATCTTCTATATCGTCAAAAAGAAGTATATGTCCGGTTTCTCCGTTTAATAAAATAATAGAACCTTCACGTAAAATTTTATCTTTGCTTTTGACTTTTCTTATACTTAAATTACCCAATTGAAAAGGATTTCCCGAAGAATAATAACATAAAATATTCAAACCCTTATCTTTCCAACTTGCACCGTTAATAATAACCGACGGAGTATGATATTCCCTTGTAGTAATTGCGGCATGGCTTAAAACTCCTCCGCTTGTGGTTATTATTGCTTTTGCGGTTTTAATTCTTTCTACATCGTCGGGCGTAGTATAAGGTGCTACAAAAATGCTGTTTCCGTCAACATTATTCTTGTCAAACGTTACATATCCGGAGACATACGTACCGTTGCCTGCAGATATAGGTACGGCTCTGAGTTCCGGAGAGGAAAGGTTCTGTGTTTGTCTGTGAAGAAGATTGCTTATTCTATCCTGTTCCGACGGACTTAACAGTTCCTGCCGAGGAATATCAAAACCTTCGTTACGTAAAATTTCGTAAAGTTCTTCAAATGTAACGGATTTTCTTCCCGAAAGAGAAACATATTCCACAACGGAATATTTTAACCTTTTTATGGATGGTTTCGTAAGTCCTTTTACCGATAAAAAATCGCCGTTTTGCAGTTTCATATAACCGCTTACCGCCAATAAATCACCTATGTAACCGATAGTTTTGAATTTAAAGTTTGTATTCGGAATAAGGTTTATCAATTTACTTTTATTTATAGCGGCTTCTTCATCATCGGAAACGGCTTCCGCCAAATAAGAAACAACGTCATAATCTTTGTTTCTGCTCAATATACCGTTCTCATTCAAAAAAATTCTTCCTACGGCAAAACTTCTTTCTATAACATTATTGAACATATCATCCAACACATTTTGGGTTACTCTGAATCCAAACTCTTCAGGTATATCGTCGATCAAATCCAAAGATTGCAATACTTGTTTTAACCAATTCTTATCAAGGGAATTTCTTTGCGGACGAGCGGTAATTTTGTTTTCCGGCCATCCCGTAACCCCGTTCGGCATATATCCGTACCAAATATCTCCTTCCATAAATTTTTCAACCAAACTGTCAAAAGTTCTCCTGTAAGAATCCTCGCTGTATCTGTTGGACAATTCATCCAAATCCCAATCAAGCATAACGGAATAACTGAACAAAGATACAACTTTAGTTGCAATATCTATAAAATCCATATCTTTATTAAATCCGTAATCCGTACTTAAAGTTGCTTTTAAACTGTATGCGGCATCATTGCCCGCAGGTCGATTTATATCATTTTCCACAAAGAAACCGAATTTTTCCAATATCGTCGAGAAATATCTTATTCTTTCGGCGTTTCCGGTTTTCTTATCGCTTTCATGATAAGAGATGGTTATGGTTTTATCGGTATCAGCAAAATTCATAAATATATCAACACTGTGTGCAAACAATCTTGTCGTCCATACCAACAAATTATCCATACAAATAAAATCATCTATCTGATATTCATGTTTCTCTGCGGTTTTTTGTCGCGGGAGCTTATTTTGGGATAATCTTCCAATAAAATCAAGTATATCCGGATTTAATTTATTTTCCGACAAATCATAAAGTTCCACTCCCGTTCTATCCAAACCGCCGGTATCCGAATATCCGATTGAAATACGAGGATTTCGATGAACGGCAACAACCGTTTTTATTGCTTTATCGCCTATTTCTATAATATCCTTTACTGTCTCTTTGAAATCCGAGATCGACGTTTGATGAACCGCATTTATAAGAGTATGTATTTCGGTTATTTCCTCTATATGTTCGCTGTTCCATTGTTTTAAAGCCATATTCCGTTTTATCATATCTTTTGTCAAACTTGTCGTAAATAAAAGTTCTCCGTCCTGTTCCGGACGTATCGACAAATTATATAAAATATTGTTCAATGCGGTACGTGCATAATTCCCGTGTTCGGGATTTATTAAGCTTAAAGATACTATCATTTTAGATAAAATTTTTACAAGTTCCGCAAAATCTTTTTCGGGATTTTTCGATGCAGACAAACCGTCAAGCAAAGATAAAACAAGATTGTTGTCATTAAGTATCGACTGCAAAGTATTGAATTTATCTCTTATTATCGCAACTTCTTTATTTTGTTTATTCGTAGTTCCGCTTACGGTATAAAGTATGGGCGGTTCCTGCAAAATTATATTACCTGAAGTAAACATATCTTTAGGCAAATATTTTATGAGACGGGAAAATCTGTATTGTCCTCTCATCTCCGAAACAAACGCATCGGATACCGGCTTCAAAAAATAAGGAAGGTTGTTTTCCTCACATAATTCATTAAGCCTGTTTATGTCAAACAGATTATAATTCTGCAAAGAAATATACAGCTCGGTCGAAGCCATATTAACAAGTTCGGATATAACATATCTTCTTGTTTTGTTATCAATATTTTTATTTTCCAAAATTAACAACAATTTTTTTATTACGGATATTGCCAATACACGTCCGTTTTCTTTTTTACCGAGCAAATCATTACAAAACGACGATAAATCAAATAAAGTACAGTTATCGACAACAATTTCCGCAAGGTCTTCGACATCGGATATAAGACTGTCTTTTTCAGGTAGCGGAATGCTCACATTCTTAATATTTGCTTTATAAACCGCATCAACAAATCTTTGAAGCGTTTTCCTATTTAATCCCGGACCGTATATTGTACTCGTATCGTCATTCCAAGAATTTCTCTTGGCAGGATCTTCAACACCCGTATTTGCAAACATATAAGAATAAACAGAAATGTTTTTGGGATTTTTTTTCGAAAGTTTTTCAAACACATTATAGAACGTTTTTTCTCTTGATACGTATTCCAGAGAATTTTCATCCAAAGTATTTTGAGCAATCGGAGTATACACGACAAGGAGAAGCCGTTCCGTTATACCATTGCAAATATAGGTGCCGAAATCTTTAATATCATTATCTTCCGAATTATAAAATTTACCGGAAATATCCATCATACCGTCAAGCAATCCGTAGAATTTTTCATTGTCGGAATTAACATCATACGAGTCAAACAGTATTTTAATCAAACTGTCCAACATCGTTTTTACGGTTCTTGTTCCGGTTTTCTTTTTTACTTTTGTAAAATCAAAAATAAACGGCAAAAAATAAGTTATACTATCTTCTTTTTGTTCCTCTTGTTTCAATATTATTTTCAACAACTCTTCCAACAATGTTTCCAGAAGGATACTGTTGCCGTCGTTAATTTTTTCAGCCAATTCTTCCATATTTGATAAAATTTCGGATACTCTTTCTCTATCCTGTTCCGCCGTAAAAGGTAATGCCTTTTCTCTGAAAACTCTGACATTATTCGAAAGACTTTCGGAAAGAGATTTATCGACTTCTTTACCATCGGAAACGGCAAAATAATATTGTTTTAATGCATCATAATCTTTCAAATTATTTTGAATTTGATACGGAATATCTTCATCTTTGGAAATAAATTCTCTGCTCAACAATTTATTTATTCCGTAAGGAATAAAATCCGAATTAATTTTATATGTTTCTCCGATAAATTTGGAAACGTCGGCTAAGACAATATATTTGTCTCTTAATTTTCCTTTATGTATAAACAGAGAATCAACCATATGATAGAAAAAAGAATTGTTTGATTTGTAAACATCTTCAAGTGCTATGAAAGGAATTAAAGAAAAAAGTAAAAAATCACTCATGTAAAAACTGCCCCAATTATCTATACCGTTCTGCTCGCAAAAAACTTTAAGCTTTCCGTAAACGGTAGAAACATCATTATAGTCGCCGTCTCTGAAATAATATTGGGGTTGATAATTGTGTCTGTTATTTTCTTTTACCAAATCAAGTATGGCATCTATTTGTTCAACGACGATTTTATATCTTTCAACTTTTTGTTCGGGCAAATTCGATAAATTTTTTATAATCTTTTTTACTTCGGCATAATCATATCCGTCAAGTAACGACAGTATTTCAATTATCCTGTCAACAACACTTTGTTCAACAACCGGAACGTCCGACATTTGTTCAATGTCTTTGGTTTGATAGAATTCATCACTTAATTGTTCTTCTTCATTTTTATCATCTTTGCTGCCGGTTATAACGGACAACATATCATTAAACCGACCTCGTGTTAAAGCTCTTATATTATATATTGAATGTAAAACGGTTGTAACAATCGGTGCCAAAAGCATATACTGAGGGAAAATAAACGACAACACTATATAAATCCAAGTCAACGATGTTGCCGGAGAAAGCAAATCTTTCCAATCTCTTTTTTGGGAACTTTTTGTAATTATATCGTTCAACGTATGTGCGTAAGCAAATCCGATTGTTCCGGTAAATGCGGTTACAATCGCAGGAATTATCGGAAAAGGAGTTGTAAATACAAACGTGGTCAGCAAAATAAAAGGTGCGGCTCTAAAAATACCTTCTTCAATTACTGGAGCGACAACAATTGTATAAATTAATCTGACAACATCACTTGCGTTCTTAAAAAAATTTTTCGCTATTACCAAAGGTTGACTTTTAGGATAAATCCTTGTCGTTAAGAAATCCTTGTCTCCTGTAGAAGATACATATCCGCCTTTCAACGTAAAAGATGTCTTTATTTTAGCAAGTTCGCCGGCTTTATTTATTTCATAAATTTTTTCGTTCAGCAGTCTTATAACTTCGGCAAGTTTTTCCTTTGCCTGAGGCGTATCCTGAAAAAGGGATTCATCAAAAATTCTTCCTATGGTCATATGCACTATTTTCGGAACTCTGTAATTCGGATCAAGATTTTCAAAATCTTTACGCAAGTTCAACATTTGTGCAATCAAATCCGTATCGGTAATCGTATAAATTAAAACACCGTCGGGCATAAGCTTCAATGTACCTGCAAGAGATGTTTTAATACTCGGAAAAGTTTCTCCCAAGTTTTGGGTTGCCGCAAAAATGGAATGAGTTTTGTTTTGATAAAGGAAGGACTCATCCATTTGTTGCGGCGTTGCACCTGACGAGTCATAGCCCACCGTCATGTGCAGTTGTTTATAAGGCATTAAGGAGACGGCGTCTCCCGATATTTCGCTTAAAGGTTTAAGAATATACCTGTATAATTTTTTCCTTGCCGATGTTGCAGGTTCAAGCTCTAAGGACGGAGCTGCATATTTATTTGCTTTAATCCTTTTAATCATATTAACGGTTTTTTCGATATCAATATTCGCATATTCCTTAATTTCTCCGTCGGAATAAATATAATTTATCGTACTTTCGGTACCTTTGTTAGCGTTATCTCTGTATTTAACAACAAACTCCACATTGCCAGTTTTAACTTCCGAAGATAAAATTTGCCATTCCAAAATTTCAACATTACCGTAAAAAGTATTTTGTTTATCAATAATTTTTTCCGCTATAATTTGATAAATTTCCCGCTTTAAATCTTCTTCGGAATAATTTTGAAAAGCCTCACTTTGTACGGCATAAAAAAAACCTTCCATTACTTTCCTAAAACTGACATTTAAAGGTTCTTGCGTCAACGGTTCTATGTTTATGGTATTTTCAAGTATTGAAGAATAATATAAAACATTGTCCGTATAAAGTTGTCTTGCCGCTTCGGTTGATTCCGTTACTTTCGGAGTTATTATTACGTAAGATACTTTCTTGTCCAGAAAAATTCTCTCCAGTCCTCTTGTATGAAATCCTCCTGTAACAACAAGCGATATTTTCCTTGAAGGAGTTTGCGTCGAAAAATCGGAAGATTGACGAATGGCAGAGAAAAAGATTTGATCTCTCAAAATATTGTTTCGGTGATACTTGGACAGCAAGTCATAATACGTATCCAAACTTTGTATCGGTTGACTCGGCAAATACGACGGCCAAGTTGTCTTGAATTTTTTGTACCCTTCTTCAAAATTATAATATTCATCCGAAGAAATTTCTGCGGTAAAATAATTTCTTATTACGGGAACGAACTCTGCAAGAAAATTAACTTCTTTTTCGTATTTTGTTCTTCCCGCTTTTATGTAAAGTTCATTTATAAAATCTTCTTTTTCTTTTACAAGTTCTATCGGATTTATTATGTCGCTTACGGCAAGCGAAGCAAAAAAACTTTCAAGATTCTTAAGTTTTAAATTTTTGGTTATTTCAAATTTATTGTTAAGTTTTATTAAATCGTAAGAAATATTTTCAAAATCGGTAAATTTATTACTTCTTTTAAAAAGTTCGGAGTAGCCGTCATAGTCAAGCTTATTTTTAAGTGATGAAACAAAGCGGGCAAATTCACCGGAGATTTTCCCGTTATTTATAACATCGGTTTTGTCAAACAATGAAATATACAAAGATAAATTTTTATATTTTTCAACTGAAACATCAAGATCTTCGGCAAGCCTGATTAATTCATTATAAAAACTCTTCGTCTTAATTTTTTTATTATCATACAAACTTATAATTCGTTGTATCTTTCTCGCTTTAGGGCTTGCATAATCTTTCCTGACTGAATTTATCTCTTTTTCAATATTTTTGCATACGGCTTCAATCTCTGGAGAAAGTGTTATTATTTCTCCCAACAGTTTAATATTTTCTTTATATAAACTTTCATTTTCTATACCGGCGACAAAATTCTTCTTATTTTTTATCGTTGAATAATATTCCGTTCCGCTTAAATTACCGGAATTCAAAAGATTTTCTACGATTTTTACACCGAATTTATTATCTTTCAATTCCGAAAGCCACGAAGTATCGACGATATTAAATGCTCCTTCCAAATAAACCTTATCAAGTCCGTATTTTGTATCGAGATATTCCAATATCGAAAAGATTTTCTTCTGTGTTTCGGCGTGACAATGAAGATCCTGAATATTTATGACAATGTCCCCGTCATCAAAAATTTTTGACGAAGTTATTTTTCCCAAAGATGAGGGTATGAATTGTTGCATACCGTCAGAGAAACGTGCAGGCACGGCAAAACCGCCCTTTGGAAACAGTGTAATAACCAAAGAAAACGAAATCATTAAAGAAACTATCTTTTTAATCATTTTCATCTTCCGGAAATTCGCAAATGTAAACTATACCAATAGTATAACCTAAAACATTGATATTTTCAACAAGTTTATTATATAAATTTTATACGAAAAAATACATTGTTGTTTGTGAAAAATTTGGGAAAAAATCAAAGAGCCGGAAACTTTTACGAACTTATTCCGTCCGTAATTATCCTGCTCTCTTTACCGAACTTAAATTCTGTCTGTTATCAAACGGCTATATATAAAAACTATTTTTCAAAAGTAAATTCTATGTCGTTAATGCGGACCGTATCGCCGACTTTACAACCTTTTTCTTCCAAAGCCAATTCCACACCCATTTTCTTGAGAATATTTTGAAATCTTCTCAAAGCTTCTTCCTCGTTAAATTTTGTCATTTCGGCAAGAGTCTCAACTTTCTTACCTGTAACGACAAAAACTCCGTCATCATCAATACCGATTTTAAAATCAGGTTCATAAATATATTTTTTTACGGGGATTGATTCGAACTCCTCTTCTTTTGCGGGAAGTTCGGTAAGTTTTACAATTTCGGACAACAGCGTATCTATACCGTCTTTTGTCATATTTGATACGGCAAATATTTTTTTATTTTTGACTTTTTTCTTAAACGCTTTTACATTTTCCAAAGCCTGCTCGCCCGAATCCGTTTTATTCAACGCAATAAGCATATATTTTTTAGAAAGATATTTTGAATATTTCTTTAATTCATCATTTAAAATTTTATACGTTTCATAGGGATCACGCCCGTCAAAACCGCTGACATCTATCATATAAAGCAAAACTTTTGTTCTTTTGATATGTCTTAAAAATTCAAGACCCAACCCTTTACCGGAACTTGCTCCTTCGATAATACCCGGAATATCGGCGATAACTATCTGTTTATCATTTAAAGAAACTACACCCAAATTAGGCTCTAAAGTTGTAAACGGATAGTCTGCAATTTTCGGTCTGGCCGAACTGACTACCGAAAGAAAAGTAGATTTGCCTGCATTAGGAAAACCGACAAGCCCGACATCGGCAATAAGTCTTAATTCCAAATCTATTTCCGCAGTTTCGCCCGGTTCGCCTTTCTCGGCTATTCGCGGGACGGTATGTCTTTGCGTTTTAAATGCGGAATTCCCTCTTCCGCCTCTTCCGCCCTTAGCAACGAGAACTTTCTGTCCGTGTTCTTTTAAATCGGCAAACAAATCACCGTTTTTATAAATAAGAGTCCCTACGGGAACTTCTATAATCAAATCTTTACCGTATTTACCGTATTTATTTGAACCTTCGCCTTTATTACCGTTATCGGCGAAAAATTTCGGTCTGTACGACAAATCAAGAAGAGTTGCCTTTTTTGTATCGGCAACAATAAAAATATCTCCGCCTTTTCCCCCGTTACCGCCGTCGGGACCGCCAAGAGCGACATATTTTTCTCTTCTAAATGAAATACAGCCGTCGCCACCGCGTCCGGCTGTAATGAAAATTTTAGCTTTATCTATAAACATTTTAACCTTAATTAATTTGCAGAAGGCTCAATATTAACAAAACATCTGTCGCCTGCTCTTCTTACAAATTTTACGGTTCCCGCAACTTTTGCAAACAAAGTATTATCTTTACCCATACCTACGTTTAATCCGGGATGAAATTTAGTTCCTCTCTGTCTTACAATTATTGCACCTGCCTGTGCAAGCTGATCGCCGTATATCTTTACGCCTAATCTTTTACCTTGTGAATCTCTGCCGTTACTGGTAGAGCCTTGTCCTTTTACATGTGCCATTTTATTCTCCTAAAACTTTTAAGCCTTAATATCCAAAACTTCCACTTCGGTTACATACTGTCTGTGTCCCTGCATTTTTTTATAACCTTTTTTAGGTCTCTTTTTGAAAACAAGAACTTTCGGCAGTCTTTTCTGTGCGATGACTTTTGCGGTTACCGTTGCACCTTCAACAGTCGGTTTGCCTACTTTAACGTTATCACCGTCAGCTACCATTAAAACCTGATCTAAAACTACTTCATTTCCTTCTTGGGCTTCGTCGAGTTTTTCAATAACAACATTCAAACCCTTTTCCACTTTATACTGTTTTCCGCCCGTCATTACGATTGCATACATTTCATTAACTCCTATAGACACTTCAAATTGCGTCATTAATAATCTGTGTAGTTTACAAAAATAAAAGAAATATGTCAAGAGATTTTTATGGAAATTTCTCCGGATTCCAATATTTTAATATTCCCGAAAGAATCTTTTACCAACAAATTTCCTTTCTCGTTTATGTCAACGGCTGTTGCCGTAACAACAGTTCCGTTCGACAAATATTTTATTTTTTTATTTAAAACAAGAGATAATTTCTTATACTCTTCAATTATTTTTTTATCGTAAATATTTCCGGCCAAGCGAAATAAATTATTCAAAATTTCGGCAATAAAAACATTTCTTGAAACATTTTCTTTTGTAACACATCCCGCTTTTTTTCTAAGCTCTTCGGGAAACAACTTTGTTTTTAAATTCACGCCTATTCCTACCACAACGGCATCAACGGTCTGTGTTTCAAAATTGCTTACGGCTTCGGTAAGTATTCCGCAAACTTTTTTACCGTTAACATAAATATCGTTAATCCATTTTATTTCGGGAACGGAATCCGTAAGTTTTTTTACGGCTCTACATACAGCCAGTGCGGAAATGATTGTAATTAAAGAAATATCCTGCAACCTTAACGGCATTTTTAATATCGTACTCAAATATATCCCGGTTGATTTCGGAGAAAAAAAACTTCTTCCGAATCTGCCTTTACCGTCGGTTTGTTCATCGGCAACAAGCGTAGTCCCGTTATTAAAAAGATTTTCCGCAATTAATTTCTTTGCCTGTTTATTGGTAGAATCGATAGTTTTAAAAATTTTTATATCAAACTTCTTATATTCGTCCGAAAGATTATTTCTTATTTCAATATCGGATAAAATATTATTTTTCGAAGAAAATTTATACCCGCCGTTTTGTAAGGAATCTATCGAGTATCCGTCATTTTTTAAAGATCTTACGGCTTTCCAAACTGCCGTTCTTGAAATTTGTAATTCTTTAGCTATATCCTGTCCCGAAATAAATTCCCCTTTGTTTTTATTAAGAATATTCAACAATTGTTCTTTTGTTTTCATTGTCGTTTATCACACATACGAAAAACTTACTTCAGAGAATTTTCCAAACGGTTTAAGCCTTCAACAATTTTTTCCATGGATGTTGCATACGAAAATCTCATATATCCGTCGGCACCGAAAGCCGAACCGGGAACAACGGCAATACGTGCATTTTCCAATAAATATTCCGCCATTTCGGTATCGGTATTTATTAATTTACCGTTGTATGATTTTTTAAGTAAGCCCGAAATATTCGGAAAAACATAAAATGCACCTTCCGGTTTAAGACAGGTAATGCCTTTAATGCCGTTTAATCTTTCAACTATATAATTTCTTCTTTTTTCAAATTCTTTTCTCATCATTTCCAAACTTTCTTTAGGACCGTTTAATGCTTCGGTTGCAGCCTTTAACGAAATTGACGACGGACAAGAAGTTGACTGACTTTGAATTTTTGTCATTGCGGCAATTATTTCTTTCGGACCTGCCGTATAACCTATTCTCCAACCTGTCATGGCAAAAGCTTTTGAAACGCCGTTGACAACAACGGTGTGTGCTTTTACTTCGTCGGAAATTTGAGCTATCGAACAGAACTTAAAAGTATCATAAACAAGTTTTTCGTAAATCTCGTCGGAGATTATTAATATATCATGTTTAATGCAAACATCGGCAATTTCTTTAAGTTCTTCTCTTGTATAAGTATTTCCCGTAGGATTTGAGGGAGAGTTCAATATAAAAGCTTTAGTTTTTCGGGTTATTGATTTTTCTATCGCTTCGGGCTTTACCTTAAAATGTTCTTTGTCGCTTGTATGAATAAAAACAGGTTTTGCACCCGCAAGTATTGCCATATCCGGATAAGACACCCAATAAGGAGCAGGAATTATAACTTCGTCACCGTCGTCAAATACGGACTGAAAAAGATTGTACAGAGAGTGTTTTCCGCCGCACGATACGATAATTTCTTCCTTTGTATAATCGAGATTATTATCCTGTTTAAACTTTTTTATTATTGCGTCTTTTAAATCAACCGTTCCGGCAACGGGACAATATTTTGTAAAACCTTTGTTAATTGCATCTATCGCAAAATCTTTTATATTTTGCGGCGTATCAAAATCCGGTTCGCCCGTTCCGAAACTGATAATATCTATACCTTGAGCTTTTAATGTTTTGGCTTTTAAATCTATTGCAAGCGTGGGAGACGGCTTTATTGACTGAACACGTTTTGAAATCATTTTATTCCTCTTTAATACATAAAATTATAAAATTTAAATCCGAAAAATTATACAATATAAAATTCAAAAAGTAAACGACAAACTGCTTCAATATATAAACAACATACAACAAACTATGAAAGTTTACTTTGTGCGACATCGTATAAAAATTTGTGCATTTCGACGAGAGCCAGTGTATCCTGCTTGCAATATTCAAGAAGGTTTTTTTTGGTTTCTTTGATTTTATCTTCGTTATACAAGCCCATTGCCATATAAGCAAATGCCGAAAGAGCAATATCGCCTTCACCGATTTTAAAACTGTCGTAATTCATTTCCGGTATCATAATCGGTAAAACTTTTTTTATTGACGTTCTTCCGTGAAAACGTCTGTCATAATAATTGTTTCTTAAAATTTCCTCAAAATCCACAATTCTGTCTGCAATTAACCGTAATTGCGATAGTAAATCCGGATACATTTCTCCGAATTTCAAAATAATATTTTTTTCAAATGACGAGTATGTTATTATACTGCCAGTATCGCCGAAAATATCTATAAGATTTTGAGCGATTATTCTGCGACAATCCTGTTTGTGGTCTGCAATATATTCAAAATGATCCGTTATATGATCTATTGCATCGCATTTATGTACGGAATACTGTGTTATTACCTGAGAATGAGGTGCGACATTTTTGTACAAAGGATATATCGTCATAACGGCTTCAAAATCCAAATAATAAACGGGAAAAATTATCTTTTCCAATTCTTTTTTAAGTTCGGGATTTATAAAAATTTTATCGTTAAGGACACAATCTTTTACGATTTTTTGAAGAGGTTTCAGTTCAGTATCTTCGGGAATATCTTTAACCTGCCATATTTTTTGTTCTGCAAGTTTATCAAAAATTGTTTGAGATAATCTGGGAATATCAAAAAGATGATATTCTATATCTTTACCCGTACAATTCTCAAACAAAGCACAATTTTTGCACATAAGTTTAAGATTTTTTTCTCTCGGACCGTCAGCGAGAACGACTTCTTTTGAATAAGACAACAGTTCCGCAAACTCTCCTGCTTTTACCGAAGCTTCTTCCGTACAATCTATTTGAGAAAAAAGTTGTTCGGTGGGCATACCCAAACGAAAATCTTTCGATAAAAGAAACATTACCGTTTTTGTAATTGTCGGTACTGTTTTTTCGGCAATGAGTTTTTCGTATGCCATATCCGAAATATATTTCTTTTTCCCTTTTCCGCCGGATTTTATATCTATCATGCTCCAGGTACCGTCTTCATTTCTGGAGAGAATATCGGCTTTTGCTATAAAACCGTCATATTCAAACAAAGGATCAAAAATATTTTTAACATTTTTGTCTTCTATAAATTCTTTTGTTTTTTTGATTGCATCGTGAAACCCGCAGGACACCCATACACCGTCTTTGAACATAATTCTCGCCATAGAACGAACATTTTGGGATTCCATTATCAGAAATTCGTTGCTTAACGTGGTATTTTTCGGGACAAGACCTCTGTATAAATGCCAAGCATACACGGGACAGTCCAATGATTTTAAAAAGACATTTTTATTTATCGGTTTCATAAAAAATCGCCTTGCGATTTTTTAGCTGAACAGCTGAGAAGCTGAGGAGCTGAAAAGTTTATTGTACATTATACATTGTGTACTGTACATTGTCATCAAGCTGCTTTTTCTTTTTTTCCAATGATTCCACGACACAGTAAGGGACTTTTATTTTTCCCATAATCGGAGATTCTTTTCCGTAAGCTCCGTGACAATCGGAACCTCCGGTTGCTATAAGGTTCAATTCTTCGGCTATATTTAAAAATTTTTTTACGACATTGGGCGGATGACTTTTGTGCCAAGCTTCTATTCCCATAAGCCCGTCGTTAATAAGTCCCTTAAAAATATTCTTATTGCTGTAATGTCCGTAATAAGGATGTGCAAGAACGGGAATACCGCCGGCTTTTAATATTAAAGTTATTGCGTCCTTAGGCGATATGTAATGTTTGGGAAAATAGGCAGGTTTATCAAGACCTAAAAATTTTTGAAATGCTTCGGATACGTTTGAAACATATTTTTTTTCGACAAGAGCTTTGGCGAAATGAAGTCTGCCTACGTTTTTGCCGCCGGTATTTTCAATCAGACCTTCGGAATCAAGTTCTATTCCCAAAAACTTTAAAGCATCAAAAATATCCTTTGCTCTTTTTTGTCTGGCTTTCTTGAATACGGCCAAAGCTTCGTTAAAACTTTTCGATTTATGATTTACGTAATAACCGAGAATATGCATTTCCGTCTTTGACACGTTATCAAGTTCGGCAGAAAGCTCTATACCCGAAATAACTTCAACTCCGTACTTTTTTCCTGCCTCAATTGCTTCCTGTACGCCGTCAACGGTATCATGATCCGTTATGCTTATCGCCGATAAGCCGACTTTTGAAGCATAAGCAACAGCTTCAGACGGTGTAAAAACACCGTCTGAGCAACATGTGTGAATATGTAAATCTACAAAAAATTCTTTTTGCGACATTCGTTACAACAACTCCGATGACAACGCTGCAAGTACGCTTCTTTCGCTCTTGGAGAACAACAAATGTCCGAAGACCGACTGACCTTTAAACCTTTCTACCAAATATGTTAAACCGTTTGACGAGGCATCCAAATAGGGATTATCTATTTGATACGGATCACCGGTTAAAACAATCTTTGTTCCGTTACCTGCTCTGGAAATTATCGTCTTTATTTCGTGCGGCGTTAAATTCTGTGCGTCGTCGATAATTATATATTGTTTTGGAAGGGAACGCCCTCTTATATAAGTAAGCGAATCCACTTCTATCTGTCCCGACGAAAATAAATAATCTATCTTTTCTTCGGCTTTTACATCATCATGACCTTTATCTATAAGAAATTCCAAATTGTCGTTTATCGCACCCATCCAAGAAGAAAGTTTTTCTTCTTTCGAACCCGGCAGGAAACCGATATCTTTTCCCATCGGGATAATAGGACGTGCAATGTACAATCTTCTGAATTGTCTTTCTTCAACGGTTTTCTGCAAGCCTGCAGCAAGTGCGAGCAATGTTTTACCGGCACCGGGAAGCCCTATAAGCGTAACCAAAGAAATTTCGTTACATAAAAGAAGTTCAAATGCAAACCTCTGCTCTATATTGAGCGGTTTCAAGCCCCACGGCTGAGAATTGATATGAAATAACGGCTGGACAGACTTTGTTTCCGGGACATATTTACCCAATGCACTTTTTGACGAGCCGGTTTCGTCTTTAAAATAGACAAATTCGTTGGGATAAAATTTCAACGATTTTGAAACTTCTATTTTGCCGTTTTTATAAAATTTATCAATTTTATCTCCGGAAACTTTAAGCTCTCTCCATCCTCTGTAAATTTCATCTATCTTGACTTTGGATTTTTCGTAATCCTGCGTAGTAATATCGAGAATTTCGGCCTTAATTCTAAGATTAATATCTTTAGTTATAAATACAACATTTTCACCTTTCTTTTTTAAATAAAGTGCCGTTGATAATATCTGATGGTCGGCCTTTGATACTATAAACTCTTCCGGAAAATCCACTTTGTGAAGCATTTCTATGACAAGTTGTCCGCCGTTTTTAATAGGAACGCCCTGAGAAAGTTTACCTTTCGCTCTTAAACCGTCAAGCGTTCTGGAAATAAGTCTGGCACCTCTTCCGCGTTCATCATTAAGTTTTTTAAAGTTATCCAATTCTTCAATTACGGTTAAAGGAATAACAACCTTATTGTCTTTAAAAGAAAAAATCGAATCAGGGTCGTGCAGCAAAACATTTGTATCCAATACAAAGGATTTCATAGCCATAAAAGATACCCCCCTTTTTTAATGTACAATGTATGATGTACAATGTATAATGAACGGCGTTTTCTTTTATATTATAGCCAATTCGGAGCAAAAAAACAACTAAAAAATTGCGAAGAATTAAAGGTTATTCATATCTGAAAACAAAAGCTTTATGTTCTCTAAAATTATTTTTGGAATTTCTGACTACTTTCTTTAAAACAGAACTTTTCTCACCTACAACGTCATAACTTTGTTGATAAAACTGTGAAGGTATTGTATGCCTTTTATCGGTAGGATTAACAATAAAAGTATATTTTATCCCGCCATATTCATAACTTGCCGCTTTTAACGGAGCTTTTATTTCAAAAGGATTTTCCGTTTTATTCCCCTTAGATAAAATTTCGGCGACAAAAGATATTTCGGAAATTACGTCAGCAATATTTTCCCAATCTTTGGAATATTTTTCATATAAAGCATTATCATCCAAATAACATTGACTGTATAAAAGCCCCTTCGCACCGTCGATAATTGCATTATAAGACAGAAAACGCAATTCTTCTTTTTTTAAAATCTGTTTCTTCGTCGTAAAAAGATTTATTTTTGCACATTGCGATACGGATGAAAGAACCGAAAGACCTGCCTTTGCGACTTCATCGTTGACGGGATTTGCGGGAGAAATATCGGAGCTTACGGTAACGGAATTAAAGCCGGCACCTTGTGCTTCAATGATATCCCGAGAAGTTTTTATTCCGTCAAGACCGACAATAAAATCGGCAAAAGCATAACCGAAAAAAAATATCTGAAAAAACAAAATTGCAAACAATGTAAGAAATTTTTTTGATTTAATCATTTTTCATTTCCTTATTTTTTTGGTATAATATTATTATATCAAATTATTTAATAATTTGGTAGTTAAAAAAAAGGATAATAGATGATTATTTGGGAAAGATTCAGGAAAAATATTTTTGACAACAAACTTGTTTGTCGTGGAGATAAAATTCTTTTGGCTGTCTCCGGCGGAGCAGATTCCATGGTAATGACAAGTTTGTTTTCCATGCTTAAAAAAACAATCGGCATTGAGTTGATGATAGTAAACTTCAACCATAATTTAAGAAAAGAGTCCGTTAAAGAAGCAAAAATCGTAAAAAAATTTGCGGATAACCTTAAAATCGAATGCATATTAAAAAATTTAAACACCAAAGAATATGCAAAAGAAAAAAACATTTCTACGGAAACTGCCGGACGACAATTGAGATATGCCGAACTCGAAAAAACTGCAAAAGAATACAAATGCAACAAAATCGCCACTGCTCATAATATGAACGACAATGCGGAGACAATACTTATGTGGATGTTGAGAGGAACGGGAACGGAAGGCTTAAGCGGAATTCCCGTAATAAGAAAAATTGATAAAAACCTGTCGATAATAAGACCTGTTTTATCCGTATCCAGAGATATGATAGACGCTTATGCAAAAGAAAAAAATATAAAATTCTGCACGGATAAAAGCAATTTCAAATGTGATTATACAAGAAACAAAATAAGGCTGAACATCATACCGGCATTAAAGAAAATAAATCCGTTATTTATCGAACACATTTATAATCTGTCAACAATAGTTAAAGACGAAACCGCATATTTTAAGAAAAAGATAAATTCTTTTATTTCAAAAAACGTAAAAATAACAAAAGATAAAATATTTGTAAATTTAAATGCATTTAAACTGCAACAAAAAATAATGCAGTTTAAAATATTAAAAGAAATTATTCCTGACAAAAAAAGAGCCGTCCACATAAGCCAAGTTATCGATTGGCTGGCAGACGGCAAAAGTAAAAGTTATATTTTATCCAAAGATTGGAACATAAAAAAGAGCAGAAAATATTTTACTTTTTCTAATCTTTTAAAAGCGGCAAAATAACCGTTACGGTAGTACCTTTAGACGGAGCGGATATAATTTTAACGGTTCCGTTGTGCATTTCGATTATTTGTTGTGCTACGGTCAGCCCCATACCTACGGCCTTAGCGGTTTTTGTAGAAAACATAGGATCAAAACACTGATCAAGAGTTTCTTCATCCATACCTTTTCCCGTATCGCTGACAACAACCGAAACATTATTCTCATCCGAGGAAACATCTATTTTCACCGTACCCGTATTATCCAAAGCATCTTTTGCATTTTTAATGATATTAAAAAATACCTGCGAAAGTTTTTCAACATCGCCGTATATTTTTGCAGATTGTAAATTTGCATCAAATGTTATTCCGTCAACTTTTGAAGCATCCAAAGCCTTTTGTAAAGAATCTTTTAAATCACAAATTTCTCTCTTTACCTGTTTTACTCTCGTCATATCCAAGAGTTCGGAAATTCTGTTATTAAGCGTAATAACTTCACTTGAAAGAAGTCCAAGCATTTTTTCCTGAGTAGGAGTTTCGATTTTAATGGATTTGTTTAAAAAATAAGAAATATTTGACAGTCCCGCAACGACATTTTTTAAGTCGTGAGAGGCAATGGATGCAAATCTCGCGATACATTTATTCTTCTCTAAATTCAATTCTTTTTTGGTTAAAGTATAAGTTTTTTCACTCATTGTTTATTTCCCCAAAATTTTATTTATTAAATTTATTACATCTTCTATCTCAAAAGGTTTGTTTATATAGAAAAAGCCTTTCTCTTTAACCGTCTGTGCGTTTACGTCATCATTTAAAATATAAATAACACCTGCATTGGGAAAAGCTTTTTTTATTTTATCCTGAATATCGCAAATATTGGTTTCTATCTGTGCGTCTATAATTGCAACATCAAAAAACGTATTTTTTATTTCTTCCAAAAGTTTTTCGTAACCGGAATAAACAATAACATGAAACCCTTTCTCGATAAGTTCTTTCTTCAAATTAGCAAATTCTTCGGAATCATCGTCAATTAATGCCACATTAAGTTTTCTTTTATCTTTACCTAAAATATCAAAAACCTGTGCGGTCATTAAAGGAGCATCCACAAAATTATTTACACCGAGCTTTTTGGCTTCCGATATTAAATGCTGATTCTCTTTATTTACAACCAAGATTGTTTCGGGCAGAGTACCTATAAGTTTAATAATTTTATTAAGAATATTTAATGTTTGGCCATCTTCGCTTGCAGCCTCAAGTATTAAAATATCAGGTCTGTGTTTTCCGAGAAACTCCAATTTTTCGTCGTTACAGGCGGTAACTTTCAATCCGCAATCTTTTAAGGAGTTGACAAACGTTACGCCGGCTTTTGAATCTTTATCAACTACTACGGCAAACGGTCTGTTGACTATATCTTTTATCATTGCAAGAGCCGCGTCTATTTCAAACGGTTTACTTAAACATGCAAACGCACCGGAATTTAATGCCTCGACAATCAAGTCATTAAGAGCATAAGCCGTCATCATAATACCTATGATGTCCGGCTTTATTTTTTTTATTTCTTTAAATGTTGTCGTGCCGTCCATACCCGGCATTCTTATATCGGAAAACATTATATCAAAATCTTCCTGCTTGGCAAGCTCTATGGCTTTAAATCCGTTTTCCGCATCCATTACTTCGTAACCTTCCAATTCCAAAATACTTACAAGAGACATTCTTAAAGAATCTTCATCATCAACAACCAAAATTTTTAAATTATCATTCATATCGCAAAACTCCTTTCCGTATTATAAAGGCAACTCTACGGTAAACGTAGTACCGACATCTTTCGTACTTGCCACAAGAATTTTTCCCTGATGTGCATCAATAATTTCTTTCACAATGGGAAGCCCCAACCCTATACCTTTAAGCTTGGTGGTAAACAACGGTTCAAACAAATGTTTTACGGTATCTTCACTCATACCGCAAGCATTATCTTCTACAAGAATCTGATATGCTTTATCGGTTTTGCGTGTAGAAACTTTTATAACACCGTCTTTTTTATCGACGGGCATTGCATCTTTTGCGTTTGTAATAAGGTTTATTATAACCTGAGTTATTTTATCCGGATCCATAACAACGGTATAAGGTTCCAAGTCCGTAACAACCTTTATGTTGTCGGGCATAACTACTGCCGGAATAACTTTATTAATAAACGGAACAATATCGATGGCAAGTTTGTTTAATTTTTTTGTTCTGGAATAGTCCAAGAGATCCGTTATAATCTTGTTTGCTCTTAAAACTTCTTCCGATAACATTCCTATCATTTGGTTGGAACGTGCGAGAGTTTTGGACATTTTTTCAGCTTCTTCGGGAGCTTCTTTTATTTTTTGTATCGCGTTAGGATCGCTGAAAATAGTCATTTTAGACAGAAAATATGAAATATTTTTGATAGCGGCAAGAGGATTCCTTAATTCATGTGCTACGGAAGACGCCAGCCTACCGATGGTAGCAAACTTTTCGGACTTTATTAAATCCTGTTGCATACTCTGAACTTTATCAAGAGTTTCTTCCAATTCGTAACTTCTCTGTTCGAAAGCAATTTTAAGGCTTAGCAATTCTTTCTTTTCTTTGTTAAGTTCTTTAATATGAGCTTCCATATCGCTTGCCATGGAATTGAACGACCTTGCAAGCTCTCTGAATTCGTCATTGGAATGTATTGATACTCTGTAGCTTAAATTACCTGCGGCAATTTTTCTGGTCCCTTGAGCCAGTTCCCTGATAGGTGTAAGTATAACTCTGACCAGGAAAAACGAAATTATTATACCGGCAAAAATAACGATAAACGTCAATATAACAATAGATCTGGTCATTTTATCTATTTGATAATTAACTCTGTCAAGTGCCATTCCTATACGAACAGCTCCAACAACACTTTCTCTGTCATATCTTGCATTTTTTACGCCGGGAATATTTTCGTAAGAAAGTATCGGAACCATTATATCCATAACTTCCCCGATATTGTCTATATTGTACGAATCTTTTTGAATTTTGCTTCTTTCCAAATTCAATATGGTTACGGAATCCACCGAACCGGAAAAGACTTTCGTTTTGATACCTTCGTTGGCAATAGATTCAACAGCCAAAGGGATTCCGTTGGCATCATAAATTACGGCATAAAGTACATCTTCTTCTTTAATTGTATTTCTGGTTAAATGGGATAAAAATTCTTTGCTGGAAGTAACTACGCCGTACTCACCGGAAGTTGCAAGAGAGCTTGCCAAAATGACGGCTTTGTTTTCTACCGAACCTCTGAGAACGAGAGTTTGGCTGGCAACAAAAAACCAAGACAATATTACAGACGTTAACACAATTACTAAGGAGATTGCTATGATGACTTTGAAGTTTAATCCGAAAAACATTCTTCTTTTCATAGAGATCCTTTTGCTGAAGAGAAAGCCGACGAGAGGACTTGAACCTCCGACCGATGGTTTACAAAACCATTGCTCTACCAACTGAGCTACGTCGGCATATACGACATTTTACGGTGTAACTTAAACTAATGATTTGCATAGTATAACATAACTTAAAAATTTTGTCAACGAAAATTTACCTCAAAACAATAAATATTGAGACAAAAAATAAGAAACCCGCAAATACGGTATATAAAAAATATACGACAATATTTGCGAGTTTCAAAATTTTTATCAAAAAACTAAATTCTATTTAATATCGGACGTACAATTGGGACACTTGGTAGCTTTAATATTAATCGTCGAAAAGCAATGAGGGCATTCCTTTGTTGTAGGAGCTGCAGGAGCCGGTGCCGGTTCTTCTTTCAATTTATTAATAACTTTAAGCAATGAAAATATTGTAAGAGCTACTATCAGGAAAGAAATTATGCTGTTAATAAAAAAACCTATATTTAATGTTACTGCACCTGCGGTTTTTGCGGCTTCAATTGAAGCATAAGGTGCCGCAGACTGTGCACCGTCTCTCAAAACGATGAACCAGTTACTGAAATCAATATTACCCATTAAAATACCGATAGGCGGCATTATTATGTCCGCAACCAAAGAATTTACAATTTTTGTAAATGCAGCACCGATAATGATACCAACCGCCATATCCATTACATTTCCTCTGGATATGAATTTTTTGAATTCACTAAAAAAACTTTTAATCATTGTTTTTCTCCCTTTTTTCGTCTTTTGTTTTTATTTTTATCTGACCGCTTTATTAATCTCCGAAAAAAAACCGCTCTTACGAGTGGTTTTGCTTTCATTTTCATACTGCCCGACCTGGGCTCGAACCAGGACTTTTCTGTTCCAGAGACAGACGTGTTACCAATTACACCATCGGGCAATCAAATTTAACAATGCAATATTTTACAAAAACTAAAAAAAATTATCAAGAGAAAAATTGCTGTATTGTCTTCAATAAAAATGTTGTATGCGAAAATAAGCAACAAAAGAAACAGTTTTTTTTACAAACAAAAAAAGCTGTGAAGATTCCATTCCTCACAGCTTTTTTATTTTACATTTCACAACAAACCTTTTAACTTTTCAACTAAAAATCGTTTCACGATTTTTACGCCGATGCTGCAATTGCATGTATGTTCGAAAGCTTCATCAACGCCGTAGGCATACGATCTCTTGCTGCTCCTCTTCCGTCCGCCAACAACGCTCCCAAATCTTTCATAAAGTCTTCTTTTACATACGATATCTTCTCGGTTACCGCTTTCTGCAGTTTAACTACATCTATCTCAAATGTCTCGTCTTCGTATTCTTTCTTGCCTACAACGCTGTCTTTTATCGCCGTCGTTACTACATTCTGATTGACTGCCTTGCTTATTACAAGTTTGCTCATTATGTCTTCCGGTCTTGTGCTTGCACTGTCTAACAACGCAATCATTCCGTTATCTTTATTCGCCATTATCAACATATCTCTTACTACCGATAATATCTCTATCGATGCCTGTATATCGCTGCCGCTCACATCTTCCATCGCTAATATTTCGCCCGCTCTCTGCGTGTATGCTTGTACTATATCCTGAACATTCCCATTCTTTACTTCCTCTATATTATTGAACCCTATCGCCTGTGCCATCTCGTTTGAGGTCCCGTATATCGCAAGAACCGCTGCTACCGTATCTTTTATCTCCTGAGGTTTGGTTACTCCGTTTACTACCGTACTCAATATCTCTCTTACAGCCTTATTCGATTTACCTTTTACTTCTTTCCTGTCTGTTCCCAATGCTTCACAAACTGCATTTATTGAAGATGTTATAGGTGCTAATCCTTTGTTCCTTGCTGATGTTTCAGGTACCATCACTATCCCCTCAAATCCCATCGCTTTAAATTCTTCCGGTGTTACGGATACCGTCCTGATATCAAATGTTCCGGATTCTTTATCAAGTTCGCTGTATGATATCGCGTCTTTACTTATACTTTCTATATTTACAACGTGGTCCGTTCCAAGCAATCCTATCATTCCTTTCTTCGGAACTTTTACTTCCGTTATCTCTTCCGCATATACGGCTTTGGCTCTCGGCATTACGCTACCGAGTTCCTGTAACAAATCTCCTATCGTTACATCTATTACGGAACTTGTTCCCGCTACTTTCAGCTCTTCTATTGCCGTCGTGTAATCACTACCAGCAATATCTGTTACGGAAGAATCTATTCTTGCCGCAATAAAGTCTGCTATAGCATCGGTATTAAAGCCCATCGACGCCATTACAACTACCGCACAGTTGGATACTGCCGCCTCTATCGTTTCATTGTCTATACTGCCTTTTACTCTATCGCTGACTTTTGTCGCTATCTCCGTATACGGATTTACTGTCTCGGAAACTTCTGCCTTCTCCGCTTCCTGCCGTGCAGGCTGAACCGCCGGCTGTTTCTTGCCTATCGCAAAACCTTTCGTTTCTACTTTTCTCGTCTCTCTGTTGAACGTTAATCCAAACGTTATATCGTTACCGTCGGATGCCTTGGTAAGTGCCGCTTCTACCTGTTTATTCGCTTCCTCAAAGTTCGTTACAAGTTTCTGCAATTGTCCTTGTGCAGCAAACATTTCTCTGAATTTTATCCTGTCGCCAAACGTTATCTTTTCGCCTTTATTCGATTTCGCTACCAAATCATTATATGCCGCTTTCTTCTCTTCGCTCATTCCATCATATATCGCAGATATCTTGCCTTCCTGTTTGGAATAGTTATCGTTTATGTCTCTTACCGCTTTTATCAATTTATTTACGCTTACTTTAGGACTCTGTTCCTGTATCAGTTCAAGCCCTGCAAGAACGTCTCCGCTAAACACTCTCTGCACTCTTTCGTCACTTGTATCCGTTACCGCACCTGCTTTAAATTCATTACATGCTGCAACATATTTCATATAACTGTCATACGCAAACCATGTATCTCTTGCCATCTGTTTCGTTTCGTCAGTCGCACTGTCTCTGTTTATCTCAAGTATCTTATTCATTACTCTGTCCGTCGCTTCTTCTCCTATCATTGTAGCCATCAATCCTCTCGCTTCCGCGTAAGTAGGTGCTATTATCTCCATCGCTCTCTGTTTCTGCGACCAGACTTTCTTTTCATTTACTACCGCATTATTTGCTTTCTGTAATGTCGCCTCTTCATTGGATTCCATTACATCATTCAAATTGCTCAATATCATTCCAACACTGTATCCGTCATTCTTCTTTGCTGCTTCTCTTAATATCTTGTTCTCTCTTACCGAATCTACCGATGTTATCTGTACTATATCTCTGTTGAAGAATTCCGAACTGAATCTTGATTTTCCATCTCTGTGGGCAAATCTTCCATTTCCCTGCTCTGACTGCGTTGCATCCATCTTCTCAAAGTTTACTTTCCACATCGTCGCCTGTACTTTCGCTTCCCCTTCTATACCCTGTTTCGCTTTCAAGTTGTTTACTGCTCCGCCCATATCGCCCGGGTTCCATCCTCTTCCAAGCAAGCTCACATCTCCTACTATAAACGATACTTCTCCCTTCTTCATTACATTCTTTAATACTTCCTGCAACACTTTCGTCTTCGTATCTATATCTATTTCCCCGAGTTTATCTACACTGTAATCGGATACCCCGTTTGCTGCCATAACTTCCGCTACCTGTGCATACTGATATCTCTTTCTATCCGAAAGTTTCGTCAACTCTCTGTCAAGTAAGTCTAACGACAAACTTACTATGTCTTCGGATGATATTCCGTTCTTCTCCAATCCCTCTACCAACTGTGTCGTTACATCAAAGTTGGCCGTCATTATCAAATCTACTCCCGCAGTCCCCTGTCTGTTCAACTTCTGTCTGGATGTCGCTATTACTTCCGCTATATCTCCCTGTGTCTGTGTTAATGCCGTCGTTACTCCTACCTTCATACTGTCGGGCATACTACCGCCTATCTCCTCATAATCCAAATCTTTTAACATTGTCCTTATTGATGCACTGAATGTCCCTGAGAAGCCTACCGACCAATCAAATGCCGCTAACGCTTCTTTCGATGATATAAATGTCTCCAACGACGGTTTATTGATATTCTCACATCCTTCCATTAACTCTATAGTCCACATCCCCGGCATATTCAAATTCTTCATCGCTACTCCGTTATTGGTTATATATACCACCTTATCCTTTCCTTCGCCCTCAACTACATATGCCCCGGTCCCTACCGTCTCTTTCGCATTATACAACGTCAACGCATCCATTCCGGTTACCAAGAACTCTCTTACTTCCGTCTTGGAATTGAATATGTCTCCGTATTGCTCATATATATCGTCTATTAATGTATTTAGTGCCTTATCATACTGTTCCTGCGTTATTACGGGGGTCGCTATTTCTTCCTGCGCGTCTGCATCCTCTCCCGCATGTTTCGCTTTTACTTCTTTTACAGACTCCCTTACATTACGTATCATATTGTCTCTGTAGCCTTCCTGCTCGTCTTCTGCCGCAACCGTCGTTATTATCGCTTCGTCTCCCTCTGATTCATTTATCTTCCTTGTCCCCTTATCTCCTTCGCTAAATCTTGACATGTCTGCAATATCTATTTCTACATTATCTACCATAGCCGTCAGTTTGGTTCCCTCGCCCGTTAACCCTAACAGTCTCTGTCTTACTTCCAAGTTCCTTATTGATAAATACTGTTCTGTTACTATATCTTTTATCTGATGCTCGCTTAACCCTAATACCGCCATCGCCGCTTTTACCGTATCTCCCGAAAGAACCGTCGCCTGTATCGACTCGATATCTTTATTTTCTTCTGCTTCTTTGTATGCATCCGCTACCGCTGCAGATATCGCTCCATATGCTTCTCTTCTCTGCTCTATCTGCTGTCTGCCGCCCTTCTTGCCGAGTGCCTCTCTATCACCTTTGTATCTGTCTTCCGTTACTCCTAAATATGCATAGTCGGTTACCTCTATATTTGCTCCACTGAGCAATTTATCATAGTAGTCTACCATTCCATACTCTTTCGTATATTTCCCTGCTGCACTTGCTAATGCCGATGCCGGTATCGTTGCCGCATAGTCTAATTCGTCTCCTACCAATTGTGATATCCTGTCTATCGGCAAGTTTATTCTATCCAATCCTTGCCCTTTCTCTACCAACAATTTTATCGCCGCCGCACTGTCTTTGGCATCATTAAATTGTACTTTTACGGTCTTGGTCTTACCGTTACTTAATGTAGTTTGATTAAGTTTTATTCCTGCTCCATCTAACAACTTCCTGTTATGTTCTACCTGATCTTTTATTTCCTGATTGGTCTCTTCCGCTCCGTATGATAACAAGCCTGCCATTGATTCCGAAAACAAACTTCCCCAACTGCTATACGTTCCGATTATTACTCCTGCACTGTCTAACTTTTCTCTCATCCCTTCTTTGTCTTCCGTGTTCGTTATCATCTCTACTTTCCCTAACGAATCTCCGAATACAAATTTAATATGATTATACAAATCTTCCGCATTTGAGTTCTCGTTCGTTAACCATGTTATAAATTTGTTCTCCTTATTCTCTATGTTCGGATTTGCACTTAACAACAATACACTGAATAATCCGATTATCGATTTACCGCCTGCCGTCTGCAACTCTTGTGCGTATCCCGCCGATTTCTCTTTCCCCTCTCCGTCATTTTCTACCGTGGCTCGCAAAATGTCTCTGAACGCTTCTTTCTGCCCGTCTCTAAATCCTGACAATGCAAGTACAGAGTATGGTACCTCTATATCCAAATTATATTTCTCCCTTATACCTTTTAATATCTCTCCTTCTTCATCTGTTATATCACCGTTAACAACATCTATCAGTGTCTTATAATCTTCCTTCGCTTCTTCTTTGCCGCTTGCTACCATCACTCCCTCTACTGAACTCCTCATGTTGTCTCCAAGTATTGTCGCTATCTCTTTGGCCGCTAAATTATATTTCAAATACTCCGCCATCTCTTTATCACTCATATTATCAATTTTCGCTAACTGTGCATCGGTTAAGAAGTATTCTGCCTCTACCGCATCCACTCTGCCGGATCTCTTATATTCTTTATTCTCCGCTCTTGCCGCAGCATATCCCGACAGATATTCTTCTACTACCGCTCTAATATCTTCTATCTTGTCTTCGCTAACATCATATTTCCCTGTTCTCAAATCGGAAATTATATCTTCAACACTTGCGGTAGGATTATCAATTTTCTCATCAACGCTCGTTCTTGTCGGCGTTGTCGATTTAGTAAGCATTGCATTAACTGCATCTGTTGCTTTATTGAGCCTATTTACTTGTTTTGGTATAGATTTATTAACTTTTCTTTGTTTTAATGCAGACACTAAATCCATTCCCGCGGCTATTAAATTACCTGCCGTACTTAATTGGATATCATCATCCTTTTTATTGACATTATCTTTATTCTCACTTAATTTATTTTGAAGAGCTACTATACCTGCCTTAGCTATATCTGCGACTACATTTACTGTCATAACTGCAAGAGCTTGTGGCAATGAAGTTTGAACTTTCCAACTCGGAGCAGAACTGCCACCGGTATTAGCACCATAAGCAGCACCTACCAAACCAACTATAGGAGCTCTTAATAACATATACCCTGTAGTACCCTTCATAAAACTACCGAAATCTGATAATTTTTCTATCCCCTTTGCATGTGCTGCCGCAAATTGTTTTTCTTTTATTGAAAGTATTTCTTTTGCAGATAATGGTGTTGCATACAACTGTTCGCTCACAATAGTTTGCAGTTTATTAAATTCATTATATTGTTGGGCCAAACTCTCTGCCAAATCAACATTAATATTCGGCATTGATGCTTGTATATTCTGAGCATTTACCTTACCTGTACTATCAACACCAAAAGTTTCAATCATTTTCATTATTACTGCATTAGGAACGGATGCACCAAGTTTTTCCATTGCAGAAACAACATTTTCATCATGGCGAGCATGCAAAATTTGTAATATTGTTTCCTTTCCGATTCCTGAAACATTTATTCCAAAAGAAGAACTATAAGTATTGAAATCTATCAAATTATCCAATGAAACATTGTTGTTTAACAACCACTGTGCTATTTCGAATTTATCACCCGATGTCGCTCTATAAGTATCGGAAGCAGACCTACTTGAAGAAGTTTCCGTTACTATCGCAGGAGACAAATCCAAACCTAAAGTATCCCTAAGTAATAAATTTAATGCTTCGGCTAAATCATCATCATCGTTGAGTTTGAGATAATAAGAAACCGACTGTTTAGCACTATTGGTTAAAACTCCACCTTCCAACAACATTCCATTATCTTGTAATCTTTGTTCTATATTTGAAATATCTTGACTACTTACACCATGTTCTGCTAATACAGCACCAAGTTCTGCCGTTGTCTTAGGCATATCCTTAAATTCTGTATCCATGCCATAAGTTGCCATAACTCTATCACTATAACCAAACATTATCTCTGCTGCAGTCTGTAAACTATCAGCCGTAGTAATGAATCCTTCAGAAGAGCCTTGAGTTTGAGAAATACCATTCCATTGTTCATACAAAGCTTGAGCTTTTGCCCCTATTGCACTATCTGTTCCGAGTGTTGTTGCTATTCTTCTAAACGCATCTTTTGCCGTAGTTTCCAAGTTTCCTAATGCATCTCTCAACTGTTGCTCACCGCTAATAAGGTCTGTATTTGTACCTTCGATATTTAACCTTGAAGTTTGTTCCGCATTCAATATATCCGATAATACATTATAAACAACTTGTCCTTCTTCCGTATTCATACCTGCTTCAACTATAAGGTTATTCAACTCTGCAGTTAAGAATTTATCTTTTATGGTATCGACAAGTCCGAATACTAAAGATTGAGAAGCTTGATTATACAACATATATAATTTTGCCAATTGGAAATCACGAACATCAGCAGATAGTTTATCACTAATACTTCCGTCTGAATTAAATAAATTATTTAACAATCTTTGATCTTCCTGAGAAGGACTGGATTTTAATTGTTCATATATTCCTTTTGTGATAACTTCATTACCACTAATTTTTTCCATATAAGCAGATACTTCTGTCTGATTACCAAATACCGTTCTTGTGGCGGTTTCTCCGCTGTGTCTTGTGACTCTACCATAAACTTGAGTCAACAATGATGCCGACATCTGAGAACTGTCAACAAGTAAATCAAAATTACCTACATAATCAAGACCCATACCGGCTTTTTCATTGCCGATTATTATCTTAGCATTTGCACCACTATCCTTTTCTCTGTTTATAATGTCATCTGTCTTTTCCGTATCGGTTTCTATATTTAATATTCTATAACGATAATCCGTTCCATGCTCCGAGTCATATTTCGCTAATGCATCCCTTACCTGTTCTCTAACAGCAACATCCACAGAAATAATTACTTGGTTTCTTGCATTTTCACTATTTAAATTATTTATTATTCTATTAACTATATTATCAATTATTTGCTGTCTGTTTTCCGTCTGAACAAATAATACCTGATCGCCGGTAGCATTTTCCGTTACAACTTCAAAACGCTTTTCATCTCCATATTGTGCTATCTCCATACCAAATGAAGCAGCCATATCCTGGACATGAGATAACGTTCCCGACATACCGATATACTGTCCGTTACCAAAGAATAATCTGCTACCTGATGTTCCAAAATCAGTTTCACTTACTGAAACATTTTCTAAGGCTGCCTCATGATAATTTGTATCTAAAACTTTTTCTACACTAAGATGTTGGTCTCTATTAAATATACCTTGTACTTCATTTGTCATTCTCGATGCAGCATATGCATAGGCCGCATCCTGGAACACTCTTCCATTCTCCTTATTACCATTTGCAACAGGAACTATTTGATACGAGCCGTCTGCTTGTAATGCTAAAGCATAAGTATCTTTACCGTTTTGTTTTTCAAGTATTGCTTTAACACAAGAATCTATCCAAGTTCTGTTTATATTATTATCCCTAGCAAAAGCATCTAATTGTTCACTTAATTCGGTTGAAATACTTCCTTCTCCGGTATCTTGTGAAACTTTTATATCTCCGTTTCTTACAAGTTCTGCTGCTTTTGCATATGCAGTTAACAATCCGTCTGTCTGTTCTTTAGTCCACTTATCCGTTATGTTATTTGCACCGTTGCTCAGTATAAACGATGTCTGGCTTTCCATAAACTTATGAACTTCATCTGCTATCGTTAATCTGTCAGTCTGAGCCTGGAAATCAGTTAAAATATTTTGTAATCTTGAATTACCTTGTGCAGCCTGCGAAGCAGCCGTTGTCCCCAAGAATCCCATCTGTTCGCCGGTCCAAATTCTTAAACCGTCTTTATCATTCATGGCAGCTTCAAATTCTTCTACATTTACTCCCTGTTGTGCATTCTGTGCAAGTCTGTCCATATCATAAATATTAACTTTTCCGCCGTTCTGATTGGCAAGTTGTATAAAGTCGCTTACGGATATTTCGTTCGCCTGTCCCGGATTCAAAGTTCCATTTAAATATTTCTGATATTCTTGAGCATTGGCAACAATTAAGTCCATATTTGTTTCGCCTCTTAAGCTTCTTGACAAAGCTACACCTGATGCTATTAAAGTTTTACCGAAACCGACACCGGCAAGCATTGCGATATTATTGCCTGTCATAGCATCGGTTATTGCTTGTTTTTGACCGGGTTTAAAGCCTAAAGATTGCGATCCGTCATCAGACATATAAACTTTATTATCTTTTAATAATTGTTCTGCTTTATCAACAGAAGCTGCGGCATCAAATATATTTATCATTTCTTGTGTCAAATTAACATTCTGTAAATATTCATAGGCACCAACAAAAACACTATCATTAAAGAAAGAACTTATTTCTCCAAAGTTGTTAAAGTTGTATTCTAAAACTCTATTCGTAACAAAACTTAAACCATCATTTCCTGATACACTTTGAACAGCTGCTCGAACATCTCCTACAACTTTACTTGCAAGAGACACTCTCATATCAGCAGATTTAACTTTACCAAACAAATCATTGATTTGAGCAGCTTTTGCTTGCTGTCTCGCAGCTTCCTGCTCAGCTTGAACTTCAGCAGTTGCTCCGGTATCCACTTTTCCATAACTATTGCTATCAAAGATATCATTTACATTTAATTTTGCCGTTTCTTGTGCTATCAATTCTGTCATAAATTTATCATCTTTATAAGTTTCCATTTGTGCATCAAGATAAAGCAATTTATCTTTTGTAGTTTCTTGATTGGTTAATTCATTTGTAATGTTGTTCATTTTCTGTGTGTTGGCAAGAACAACAGTCCCAAGTTCATGATACAAAGTCTCTGCTGCACCGGTCAAATTAACACCATTCTGAGACAAGACTTTCAAATTCAAGAATGTCGCAGATACATCACTATAACTTGAATTATTAATAGCCGATGCAATATTTCCATTATTTGCAGAAATTACATTATTAATTCTATTAATAATATTCTGCGAAACATCGCCACCTTGTTTCGTTAATGTGTCCAAAGCCGCTAAGCTTGTAGCATTTGCAATAGAACCTAAACTTGCATTGTCGGCATTAGCCGTAAAATCGTTGAAATTAATTCTATTAATTACTTCACTAACGGTCGATGCAGTGAAAGGAATATTATTAGAAGCAACCTTATTATTTAAAATATTTCTGTTAACTATATTGTTCATACTTACTAATGCATTCCATGCATTTACGTCGCCATTATTTATAGCTTGTGCCATGTTTGCAACACTAAATTTGCCATTGGCATCAGAGTATTGTCCTATCGTTGATAACAGTTGTACTTTTGCCGGAGTATTTAAGGAGACAGTATCACCGACAAAACGAGTCTTGAAGACATCCCATGTACTTAAATTTTGTTGTTGTGATAAACCATTATAAGCCGTAGCCGCACCATATATCTGTTGAATACTCTTTACAAAATCTGCTGTTTGTGTATTTGCAGAAAAACCGGAACCCATCGCACCAATATATGCTAACATAATATTTTGAATATTCCCTGCATCAAAATTCATACCTGCTGTATTTGCGGAAAATGTTGCCATATTATTATTTAGCAATGTACTGAAAGACGTGGTATTTGTCATAGAGTAAACTTGAGCTATCGCACCAAGTGATGTCATAAAGTTTTGTAAAGATGATGTATCTGTTATATTGTCAGCAGAAAAAACAACATTTCCATTTTGAACAACATTGAACTTACCTGCATCAAATTGTACTTCCACACCATTAATGCCATTCATTGAAAGCATTCTGTTCATAGCATTCGTTGCAATTGAATTATTATTCTGAGAGTAACTTGTATTACTTACTGTCGTTGCATATGTTGTATTTGTATATACATTACCTACTCCGTCAGGAGACATAAACTCTACTAAAGATTCTGCAGCAGCATCACTTACGCCTAATGGTTTTAGTATAAAACTCTTTATGGCACCTTCCTTAAACCATTCTTCAAAAGCACCTTCTCCTACTCTGCTTAGAGCTTTATAAATTCCGCTATTTTTGAATGACTCTAATACACTGTTTTTTGTAAAATTGGAAAGATTTTCTCCTAATTTTATAGTTCCTTCACCAAACGGAGTAGCACTAAAATTATCTTTTATGCTTGACAATTTTTTACCAAGTACAGAGCTTCCAAATCTTTCTCCTGCTCCGGAGAATAAACCTTTAACACCTTCAGCTAAACCTTCTGCCGTAGGCATACCTAAATACATTATCAAACCAAATCCTAAACTCTGTCCGGGATTAACAGCTAATAAATTTCCTTGTTTCCCGGTCTGTTGTATTTCGTTAAAAGCTCCTCCTAAGAAATTCGTTATTATATTTGAACCGAATGTGTTATATATCCATTTGTTTGCACCGTCACCAAGGAAATTGCCGGTAACAGAAGCTATTGCATTCATACCGATATTTAATTCAAACATGGAATACATGTGGGCTGTCAGAGACTGTAATGTGGAACCCCATTGTGTTAAACCAAGTCCTCCTCCAAAAACCAAACTTTGTGCATGTCTTAAAGAACCTAATAAACCCGATTCTCCTTCGATTATTCCATTTTTCAAATAACCGGAATTCCCGATAAAACTGTTTCCTAAATTTTCAAATTTATCAGACCAACTTAATGTTTCTGCAGTCGTTTTAACAGCCTTAGTCGCACTAACCTCTACAGCTTTTTCTATTGCATTTGTGGATAATCCGAAATTATCTAATGCAGAGTTTATATTATTAAGACCTTTTCCTTCCGCTGTTTTTAAGGCTTCTTGTAATTTATCAGATACTCCGTTCATACTCTTTGCAGCTAATGCTGCTTTTCTGACTGACGTCATTTCATCAAATACTTTTATTGCTGTTCTGGCAGAACTGAAACCTGTCGCCCCGGACTGCAATGCAAAAGACGTTGCCTTTGCTGCACTACCTATCTGCATCGGGAAGGCAATAGCAAGTCCGGTTGCTGCTAAATTCAACAAACCGCTAGGGACATCACCATTGCTAAAAGCATAACTTGCATTCATTGCACCCTGACTTGCAAAGTATGCTGTTCCTAAAGCAGAGAGTGTCAATGAAATAGGATGTGATAGAGCCGTTGCCGCTGCCGTTCCTAAAACTGCACCTATACCGGCACTTGTTCCGCCCAAAGCAGGAACAAATGCTGCGGCACCCATACCACCGGTGGCAACAGTTACAGCTATTGCGGCAATACCTGCCACACCAGCCCAACCGGCAGCTGTTCTATCTTGTTGTGTTATATTTACTACGTTTTTACTTGTTAACATTGTTGATGCTAATGTTAATGCTGCATTGTCTGCTCCCCAACCATGCCATATACCTTCTACAGCTCCACCTATTGCCACAAATGTTCCGCCAATAGAATCCAACGTCCCGGCTATAAAATTCTTATTTATGGTTAAATTAGATGCCTTAACATCTGTAGTTCCTTGCCAGAAACCAAAATCTAATTCATTATAATCACTACCATACCAAGTAGTTCCATTTTTAAATTTTCCACCGGCAAAATCTTGTTCACCGAAAGCTACAGCACCATTATATTTTACGGTGCCTGCACTAACACTCGGAGCAGTATATTTTACAGGTGCACTCCCGTCAAAGCTATAAGTCATGGAAATTGTATTATTGTTAGAATCTGTTAAAGTTCTGGTAACACTTACTTTACCATCTCCGGTTAAAGGATGAACTGTAGTACTAAACCAATCTTCCGTTTCCTGCATTCTTTGAAGAACTAATGATCCTAAGCTTGCAACAGAAGTGTCGCTTTCACAGAAAACTTTTACACTACCGTCAACATTAACATCATAGCTAATTCCTATATTTTGATAAACTCTATTGTTGGACAATTCCTGAACACCTTGTGTATTGAAATGAGAATCGTACAAAGAAACTTCAGTACCACCCAAGAATTGAGAGAATGAAGTTCCCAAAGTTTCTGCATTTATACTGACTTCAAACGTAGTAGTATTTGAATTGGTATTAAACTTACTTATAGTTATATTTTCACTATCAATGGTAGCATTAAGTTCGTATTTAACGTTATTGGTACTTTTTTTACTCTCTTCCGGAGGATTTTTATCGGTTTTTGCGTTATAGCCCATTGTTATGTTATCACCAAAATTTTTCAATGTTAAATCTGCAATCAAACTTACTCCATCTGAAGATAAGCTCAAATCTTTTAACGCAAATGTCGATGATATATCTCTGCCGTTAGCATCTTTTGCTCCAAGATTTCTGGTAAATCCAATATCTTCCAATGATAAATTTCTCGTATCTTTTCTATCATCTTCCGGGAAAAATATTGCATATCTATTATGATTATTTCTTGCTTCCACAAACTGTTCATAGGTCATTAAATTATTTGCATTAAGGTATCTATCAAGATCTTCATCCGTAACATATCCTTGTCCATTTTTTCCATTAGAATCTGAAACATACTCTCTTGTATTAGAGTCCCATCCTGTCAGTCCAAAGAGAAATTCAATTCTTTGATTATCTATTAAGTACTGTTTAACATTTTCTTCCGTTACTTCGTAATCAAAACCTTCAGCATTGTTGGCAGCCACGCTTGTCCCGTTATCAACCATAGCAAGGTCTCCTAAATATCTGCGGTAAGCCTGTTCATCACTTAAACCATCATAAGCAGATAATAGAGGTGTGTCAAATCTCTCTCCACCCATTTGTTCATGTATCAATGCATTGTATTCATCGTTGGTCATAGTATAACTAACTTTAACATCTGAAGGATCTATTTCTTTACCATTAGCATTAAGTAAGCCATCTAAAACAACTCCACCTTCTTCAGTATAAGAGATTCTTGCTCTATCGTATACTTGTCCGGCATATTCATATTTATCGCAACCCCAAATAAGACTTCCTTCCATATGTAAAGTACCATCTTCTTCCCCGTATGAAATTTTCAATCCTGTAGATTTTTCATCTGTAGTTGCTCCTTCAAAAAGATAATGAGAGTCTAATACTAAATCACCCGAACTATATTTCTTAACACCGGAATTTCTATCATCAATATTAATATAATATGCATCATATATAGTTTTACCTGTAGCACTATCAGTCTCACCGGTATCTTTAAAGAAAGAATATACATGCTCACCATTCAATGTTGATTTCGTCCATAATTTTGTTACAAGTTTTGCATTATCAGCACCTGCAGTTTGAGTAATCTTACCATTGGCACCAACTGTTGTTACAGAATAACCTTTTAAATAAACTTGTCCATCGATAACATTTCCATTATCATCTTTTTCAGGATCGACGAAGAAATCGGTTATACATGTCGTTGTGTAACTTCCTTCCATAGTCTGCTTGAATTCACCATCTTTAAAAGATATTATTATCTTGGTATCTTTATTATAAACAGTCTCTAATATTCCACCCAAACCATCTGTTGTTCTTTCCTTTGTCCCTGCCGTAACTGTCTTATAATATCCAAAAGTTTCTCCGTATTCCTGAAAATCTCCGTTCTTATCAAGTATTACAGTACTATTGTTAAGATATTTGTATCCATTAGGAATATATCCGTCCAACACATCACCCGAGTATATTCTTGTAGTTAGTCCCGTTTCCTCATCCGTTACATCTTTCCAACTGCTATTAAATTTATAATTATTATATGAACCGTTTATAGTCGTTTTACCATTAACTATATCTATTGTTTCCGTATAACTTCCTATATCATATTTGTTACCTTGAACATCTATATCCGTACCGTAACTTACTGTTCTTGTATATCCAAAAACATCTCCGTACCCAACAAATTCTCCTGAACTATTAAACTTTACACTACTACCTTCAAGATATTGATACCCCGTAGGTACATAATTTTCATCCAAGGCATCACCGGAGTACGTTCTTATTGTTTCACCGGTCTCATTATTCTTTACATCTGTCCAACTACTATTAAATCTACTGCCATTATTCATTCCTGTAACTTTTGTAGTTATACTTGAAGGTTCGATATCCGCGTCGCCATCATAATTATATTTTGTCGTTTCCGTATGATAATTATTCTCATCTATTGTTGTCGTTCTTGTCGTATCTATCACTCTCTGCTTATTCGTGTCATATCTCATCTCATAACTCTCGTTACTGCCAAGTACGTCTTTACTTTCTACCTTACCGTCTTGTCCGAAATTTATTATGCTGTTCAATGTCCCGTCTTCACCTTGGTCGCTTCCTTCATATGTCCTGGTCAATACTCCGTCTTTGGTTACATCCGTATATTTACTGAATAAACCAGAATATTCTCCGGTTCCGGTTATTGTCGTAATTTCTAAGCCGTTAGTTTTATAATCTGTATGTTCCGTATAAGTTGTGTTGGTATTTGCATCTATTGTAGTGACTTTATCTGTGTATATTAATTCTTGATTACTATTGTAAGTTTCGCTGTAACCTGTTAAATCCCTCACTGTTCCATCTTCAGATTTATATTGCAATCCATCACTATAGGATAAAGTTCTATTTCCTTCACTATCGATTGTAGTTATTATTTCGCCTGAAGTTTCCCAAGTATTTCCTTGCTCATCGGTTCCTTCTGATACCACCACTTTATATGATAAATTATCAATACCTTCTTGTACAAACTCACCATTTGCATCTCTTGTAAATCTTGCATCACCTGATAAGTACTCTATACCATCAGACTCTATTCCTGTTAAATCAAGAGAGAATGATCCATCTTCATTCTGTACAAAATCATATCCGTCTATTGTCAAAGTCTTTGTCAAAGTATCTACTTTATACTCGTGGCCATCTATAGTACCACTTTCCCCTAATATACTATTCATCAAATCTATTGACAAATCGGTAAGTCCGTTCATACTATCAAATAACATTGACAAAGCAGGACTATCAACTACAGCATCTAACATTCTTGAAATATCCGTAACATTGGGAGTATTAGCATCTATATTAGGAACTACAACTTCTTGCAAGGCAATAAGTCCGGAAGATGTCATTTGATAACTGTGATCATCCATATGTTGTTCCAATAAGTATGAACCTTTGGCATATGTACTTCCTTCAGCGTAAACGGATGTTGCAGATACACCTGAAGACAATGATTTTGAACTTACATTCTCAAATGTTCCTGAAACCGTTAATGTATCTCCGTTATCATATACAAAACCATCAAATGTAGAAGTTGATACTTTTGTTTGCTGTTCCTGTTGATCCTGCTGTTGTCCTTCTTCCTCAGATGTCTGCTCACTTTCAATAGGATTTTCCATGTCATTTATAACAGCATCTTTAACCGTCAAATTACCCGACAATATAGCATCCGTAATTTTTCCCGTATCATCAATATTAAAGGTTATTACAGAACCGGCATTCCAGCTTGCATTATTACTGCTTGCTTTAATCTCTTGTCCTGCATCAGTAATATAGTTAACAGATAGACTTTGTGCAAGTATTGCATTATCATCCTTATTCCCGCTAAGTTTTAAACCTTTCGCAACGGTTGTTACATTACCGTCACCGTCAACCATATCAAAATTATTTTTCGTCTGAACATATACTGCATTTTCTGCATTAGCACTGTTGTAATTGTATAATCCGCTCCAGAAACCTACAACATCTCCCTTATTGAAAGAAGTTTTTAATGAATCTAAATTATTTGTAAATTCAAAATTGTCTTTATCCAATATTTCAATATTGGCATTGTTAATAGTAGCCGTTGCCCTAAAACCAAGGACACCGTTTTCATCCGTCCCTAATTCCAAAACCGTACCTTTAGCAACATTAACTCTGCCGACACCATCCGCAGATGTTACGGACCCGTTTTCTGTAGCCGTATATTTAATATTTCCGTTAACGGAAGTGTATCCTATCAAAGCATCATCCAAGTTACCTACAGTTCCGGACATAGATATCCCTGTAAATACAAGATCAGCTGAAGTGTTTCTCGTAAAACCTTTCAACTGTGTCTGTTCCATATTCTTCAATATACTATTCAAAGTGTTATTTGTATCATCACCGTAATATTCATATGCCGATGTTGCATCAGTTATGGTCCATGCACCATTTTGGAATGTAAGGCTACCATCTGAAACGGTAAAATGTATATCTCCTTTTTCCGTTCTTATGGTATAGTTGGAACCTTTAGTTAATTTACTGTTTTCAGACGCAATTGCACCAAGCAGTGAAGATGACGTTAACGAAGAAGATGTTGCATTACGGAATATACCGTCAATATTAACTTTACTATAGTTATCATTATTATCATCTACACTTCCTTCAAAACTCATCCGTGTTTCAGAAGCCGGGCTTCCGTCTGTCGGATTTCCATTTATTGCAATTGTTTCATTTTGTACAGTTCCGGCGAATTTAAAAGATCCCGATATTTCGGCAGCTATAATTCCGCCCGAATCATCTTTATAGAAATCTATTGTACTTGCTCCTGCAAGCCAATTTGCAGTATAACTATCATCAACTCCGCTTATATGTGCAGAAATTTCATTAGTTGCTATTACTTTATTCCCTTCAGCATCACCAACAAGTTTTAAAGCACCTGCAGATATTGTTGTGCCGTCAGTTACTTTTATATCGGATTTATTTGTTACACATAAACCGTCTCTTGTATTAAAATCTTCTCCTTCGGTAAGTTGATATCCTTTTTCTGTATTATATTTATTTACTCCGCTCCAGAAGTTAACAAGTTCTCCGTCGGCGAATGTCGTAGATACACGGTCTTTACCGTCCGTAAATTCAAAATTATTTTTATCCGAAATTTCCAGAATACCCTTAACATCTCCTACCGCCGTAAGACCTATTTCCCCTGAAGACGTAACCGTTAACGCAACGGTAGAGCCATTTTCTACATTAACGGAGCCTACACCATCGCTACTCATAACATAAGCATTATTGCCCGCTTTATATGTTATCGAACCTTTTTCGGACTGATAAGCTTTTATTGCCGCACCGAAATCTAAAGCAGCACCTGTAATTTGAGTACCCGTGAAGTTAACTTTCGCCATCGTCCAATCGCCTACCAAAGCGGACTTCATTTGTTCGTTTAATATTGTTCCTATTCCATTATTGGTATAAACTGCCGTTGAACCGTTTGTTACTTCCCAACCGTTATCGCCGTAAACCATCGCACCCGAAGTAACTTTGAACGAAATTTCTTTTCCCGCATAACGTTGATAAAGAGCCGAATCTGCAAGTGCAACGGCACCTTTACCTTCTGATTTAAGTTCACCGTTTCTTATGGATATTACGGCATAATCATTTGCCGCATTGCTGATATTATATCCGTTACCTTGTCTTGTATATAAACCTCTTGTATTAATTCTTGTGTCGGTATCGTCTGTACCTGCTTGAGCAGATGTAGAAGCTCCGCTTGCAGCATTATTAACATAAGCACTCCCCTGATAAACAAATTCCGCACTCATTACACTGCATTCGCCGTTACTCAATCTTAACGACACATCACCTAAATATCCGCTAACGGAATTATAATTGTCATCAAGTATGGTACCTGCAACACATGCTCTTGTAACAGATTCTCCCGTAGCTTCATTAGGTACTGTTATATTCGTATTGCCCGTTATTTGTGCCGTAACACCATTTGTTTCCGACATATTAACCGTTACATGTATATCTTGCTGTGCATTTATGGTATATCTTGCATCCATCGGCACTTCTTCTCCGTCAGCCGATTCAGTCGATACGGACGGAATCTTATCCGCAGATAAAGCTTCGGTTAAAGTTGTGGTACCGGTATATGTTAAAGTATCTCCCGAATCGGACAATGTTGAAGCAGCAATAAAGTCATACACACTGCCTTTATAACCTATTGTTCTGACATCTGCCGTAGACAATCCGCTTGCTATAGCTACGGATTGTCTTGCTTCTACTCCGGAACTTGTCAACACATTCTTAATTGTCAGTTCCGTTCCGGCAGCAACAATACCGGAAACATTTCTTTCACCATTCCACCAATCATTTGTGATATTGTAACTTGCAGAACAATTATCACCTGCAGTAAATTTAATCGAACCCGTATCGTGTAAACCTATATTGAATTGTGAACCGGTCCCGAGAATAACGGAATTAGGCAATCCGTAACCGCCTTCGGCAATTACCGTAGCATTTACGCCCGCATTCCTTATACTTTCATTCTGAACCGCCAAAGCTCCGCCGAGCATTGAAAAATTATTTGTAGAGACTGTAGTCATTGTCTTTGTAAAGTCTATGGATGATAAATTGACATTTATACCGGACTGAGCAAAGGAAGTTGCTAAATTATTTCTTGCTGCATCGGCATCAGAGAAAGTAAATCCGGAATTTGCTTCTGCCGTCCAGGAACCGCCGGAATAAAAAGCCGTGCCTGACAAATCAACTGTTCCTGCAGCAGTATTTAAACTCGAACCGTTCCATGCCCTTGCACCGTCACCTAATGCAAATTCACCGTTTCTTACGGATACTACGAACCCTTCACCGGAAACAGATAATACATTAGCTGTTCCGTCTCCTTTTTGTATTGTGCTTTGCGTGAGTACGCCCTGAGTTTGAACATTTACGGCACCTGATGAACCGGAACCCGAAGTACCGCCGTTTCCTGCTCCATAGTCAACATATTCCGTAGAGAATTGAGAACCGCTTCTATAATGATCCCCTAAGGTAAATTCCCCGTTGGTCAATGCAAAAGTGTCTTTATATGATGTTATATTTCCGTTTTCGTCGGTTTCGGTATCAAAAGATAAAGACATTCCGAATAAATAACCGCTTACGGAATTACCGTTGATATCATTACATGTAACGGCAATTGCGGTATCGGTTGACGAGGTAAGCCCCTCACCGTAACTTACCTTATGATTACCGGAAACATTTAAGCTTACACCTGATGCAGATAATACCGTTTCTACCGACAAGCTCTGTCCTGGTGTTATTTGGAATTTTGAATTTGTTATATATTGACTTAATGTGTTACTGCTGACTGTACTCTTATAAGAGAAGTAGTAGCCCGTAGAAGAAGAACCCTTTATGGAACAATGTTTGACAAAATCAGTTGCATTATCGTATTTACCGAAACTCATAGCACTTATTTGTGAAGGAGTATAAGTCGTACCCACATAAGTAGTCATTGCAGTTCTGTATGTTTTTGTTGCACTTGAACGTTCTTTAATAGCGGTCAAAAGTGCCCTGCCTGTAGTTGCATTGGGATTGCTTTTAAATGCAGCCCATGCATTTTTGGCATTATTTTGTGCATTTGCATAATTAATTTCCGCATAATAAATAGCTTTTTTGGCACTTTGCGTGGCAGCACTATCCAAACAGGTTGTTCCCGTAGAATAAGTATATGTACTTCCTACTACGAGATTACCGCTACCGTCTCTTTGGAATGCTCTATAACCGTTAACAGTCTTTAACGCATAAGATACCGTCGTTGAATAGGACGTTCTGTAATTTATACCGAACTTATCCTGCCATGTGCTGCTGCCGGAATAATAAGAATAGCCTGCCCAAGATATACCGGACTGATTATAACTTATGCCTATAGAACCCATAGTTGCATATGCACTTGATCCCACCGAAGCAAATACGGCATAATTACCGTCGAAACCAACCACTTTCAACGAACCGGAAGTTATATGTTGTCCCTGTATTGTAGAGCCTGCATTAAATACTGCTCCCGTACCGATTATGGCAAAATTACCGTCATTAATTCTGATATTTCCGCTGAGAACCTTATAACCGCCATTATCGTCCTGAACGACAACTGCATTTGTTCCCGTTGCATCGGGGAAAGTTTTATCGTTATTGTTATTATTACCATCTTGTTGATCGGAACCTGATGAAGGCGGTATATAAATTCCGCTTTTTACATTTACTATACCGTCAACTACTACACAGCCTGTTTGATATAAATTAATCTGAGCACCGGCTTTTAAAGTTATATTTGCTACGGATGTATCACCGTATTTTATTTCCTGATCGGCTGTAGTCTTTATTACAAATTTACCGTCAGACATTTGTAAAGTAAATGTCCCGCTTAAAGTTCCTTTTAAACCGTTTCCGTTTAATACTTCTACACCGTCCGTATTTGTTAAAGTCCACTTATTGCCGTCTTTACCTACGGTAAAGTCTCCGATTTTATCTCCATCTTTTATATTACGATATGTACCGTCATCATTTCTTGTGCAATATTTATATTTTGTGCTATCCTGTATATCTTGTGCCGATACCAACACTCCGTTACCGGGTACATATTGAACATCGGCAACTATATGCCAACCGTCATTCATATGAATTTGTTTCAAATCCTGCTGAATTTTCTTTTCGTCAGTTAATTTCAAATCATATTTATCGTTCTCATTTTCCATTCTCCATACACCATCATCTTTTCTGTACACGGTATATGTCCCTACCTGCATACCTTTTCCATTGGTGTACCAATTCCCCGATTTCAGTGTAAAATAAGTTTCTTTGACATTTCCTTGTTCATTTATAAGATTTGCATTTACCAACTGTCCTTTCCCGTCGGGTGAAGATACAACATCATTTACGGTAATCCAATTATCTTTATAGTATATTTCCGACATTGAAAAATCTATTTTATTATCTTTCATACCGACATTATATGCGGTATTATCACTTCTGAATACCATCCCGCCGTTTTTGTTAAATTCCACATTATAATTTCCTACGGTCGTTCCGGAACGCGATACGGATACCCAGTTGCCGTTATCGTCTTTTGAGTAATAATTATATTTATCACCATTGGCACAACTTGCCAATATTGTACTTCCGTCAGGAACGGCTGCACTATCCGTTACTTTATACCACTCTCCGCCATATTTTATCCTCTTTAATTCCGTAGATAAATTACCATCTTTAGATAACAACGAATATTTGTCGTTAACACCTGCTATAGTCCATTCGTTTGTTGTTGAATTTCTGGTAACTTTATAATTACCGACAAACATTTTATCGCCGCTAATCCATGCACCGTTACTTAACGAACAATACGTTTCCGTACCATTAACATTTATACTTACCAAACTGCCGCTACCGTCGGGCATAGTTAATACATCATTTAAATTTTTCCCCGAATACCATTGATCATTATATTTTATTCCGGCTATTTTAATATCTATTGATCCTTTTAACGAATTATCGTCGACACCGGATTTAGTGTAGTTTATACCGTATCTTGTTGTCCCGTCACTTAAAACAATATTCCATTTATTTCCGTTATCACCTGTCTGTTCAAGAACCGTACCGTTCGTATCAGTACGATAAATATCGGGTACAGCCGTATTGAATTCTTTAACGATATATTTGCTTGTTGCTTTACCGTTTTCGTCTCTTGCCGTTACAATTTTAACATTGGTATCTAATTTTACCCATTTATTATCAACATCCAATGCATAAAAATTGTTGCCTACCGTTATCATAGTATTCCCGCTTGGCAGATCTTTTTTGGCATCGGGTTTTACCCATTCTCCATCTATTTTTGCTCTAACTATTTCTCTTGATGAATTCGTAAATACTCCGTTTTCCGCAGTCAAAGTCAAACGCTCTTTGGCAGTAATATTTCCTTCTTCTTTACTTACCGTGCCGTCGTCGTTCTTAACCCAGTTTGTTTCTCTTACATTTTCAACTTTGGAATATGTTTTTGTCCCGTCATCCTTAACCTTAACGGTAAAATCATCCGTCACATCTTCCACTTTGAAGACATCTCCTCTCTTAATCGAATCTTCGTCATTAAAATTTAAGCTTATTATCTTTTCCCCTGTCTTTAACCCGTAGAACGTATTACCGTCTCTCTGCAGTGCGGTTGTTCTTCCGTTATTATTTGTATATTGATAAGTACCGGAAACTACTACATCCACACCTTTTTGTGCACCTTTTGCCGAATACATAATACCTATGGATTCTCCCGCTCTTTTCCCATAAGTATTTTTATACAATTCTTCATATACTTTTGCTCCGCCCGTTAAGGTAGCTTGTCCGTTTTGGTTGATACTCAATACTACCTTATCATTACCGCCCATATCGGTAACATAGTATCCGCCAAAACCCGTATAGCCCGTCCGTTGTGCGGTTAATACGGTTTTTACACCTTGAGAATTTGAAGAAGTAATATCAACATATTTCTTTTCAGTGGAAGAATATTCTTTGTATGTTGATTCAAGCGTTGCACCGGTTATTGCATGTTCGCTATATGTTTTAACTATACCTGTATTACAATATGTCGTTGTAGTAGTTATGCTGCCGGAAACTGATTCAGTCTTGCATATTCCTTTTTCAGAAACATAACTTGTAACTTCTTTTCCTGTTTTTTCATCAGTCGTAACCTTAAGTTTTAAATTCCCGGACACAACCCTTCCGGTAGCTTCAGTATATGAACCCTGTTTAAATACGGTCCCGTTACCGGTAATATTTGCTCTGCCGCCGGTTATTGTCAATGTACCGTTAGATATTTCATATGTGCTGTCCGTTTCCACAACAACGGCATTTGTGTGAGACGGTGTAGTTTTATTTTCTCCGTCGCCGCTACCGCCGGAACCTGATGTTTTGGTCTCCACATATTTTTGATTACCGAGAGAAATATCTCCGCCAAAAGTCAAAACATTCCCGTCTTTTTTCATCTTACCCGAAGAAATTGTAGCAGAAACTTCCGTCCCGTCGGGATTTATATGAACATAAGTTGCACCCTGCAAATTATTATTACTTGTTATTTTTATTTCGTAGTTATCGCCTTTACCACCTTTATTGGTCCATGAATAAGAGAATTCCTCTGTGGTTACAATATAATCTCCGCCGCTGTACAAACCGCTACCGGGCTGAAGCGTGGCATCTATTTTTTGCCCTACGCCGTAATAACTGTCACCGGATATGACCTTACCTTTGTTATCATAATTTATCGTTACCCTTGTATAATCGTTTTTACCTTCGGTAACTACATTCCACTTCTTATCAATTGTTACACCGGAATAATAATTTACGGTAGTAGTTCCGTCTTCGTTTTTACGTCTTATTTCGGCAGTATTTGCGTCTTTATCTTTAAAGGAATACGTGCAACCGGCTTTAATATCTGTAGAATCTTTTAGTGTTACGTTGGTTGTTGTATATGTAGATACTGTCCCGTCGGCACTTGTCATACTTCTGCTGAATACGGTATTCCCCGTGACCCTATAATTATTAAACCAATCTTTACCGTTGGTTATTTCTATCGAAGCAGTTACCGTTCTTGTTACTGCCGTTCCGTCATTTTGAGTATAAGAAATTACTCCTACGGAATGATTTTTAACGGTATACTCATGTCTCCAATCTTGACCGAAATTTGCATTAACACTCATTGTTACACCGTCTTGAGTTTTAGACACCGTCCCTGTTCCGGTTAAATAGTTATATGATATTGTTTCAAGTATATCATTTTCCGTTGCATTATTTAAAGCTTGTGCAGTAGAGGCAAACATATCTCTGTTTTCAGAACTTACCATATTTTTGGTATTTTCAAGTATTCTGACATAATCTTTGAAATATGATTCTTTTGTTGTATCCTGTGCGGAAGAACTTTCACCTTGAACCTGCTGTGTCCGGTCCTGACTTTCTTTTGTCGATATATCTACCTTTGCAGATGTTGCAGATACCGCAATACCATCTATCATTGTCGTACTTTCTACATTTACCGTATTTGTTCCCGGATTAAATACTACGGCTGTTACGGAAGCAACATATTTATTTTTGCTGTCATATTTTGTTTCATAAGTGCTTACTACCGTCCCGTTTATATTAGTGCTGCTTGTTCCGTCATACTGAGAACCCGTTATATTGTAAACTACACCTTTATTTCCTTCTCCGGTTATTTCCTTAACATTAACATATTTCTCGCCTGCTTTTGCCGAAACAAAAGCCGTCTGAGTATCCTGTAAGTAATCCGTAACTTCTACAATATTATTCCCGTCATAACTGATATTGGTTTTACTTATTGTTTTCCCTTTGTTGTCATATGCCGTTACGGAAGAAATAAGCTTTTGGCTTTCCAACCATTCCGTAGCATAACCTGTTCCGGAAGATTTTACCGTATCAATATAGCCCTGTTTGGTATTTTCATTAAGAGAAACATCCGCCCTTGAAGTTACAACATTATTACTGTTTCTTACTACTACGGACGTATTTGTTACTTCCACATATTGACTGCCGTTACCCAATACGGTTGTACCGTCGGCGGAATTAACGTTCAATTCCACATAAGTTCCGGCTTTATCATAAGTCGAAAGGAATGAATTTATGGCTTCCAAATCGGTTGTATATATTTTTTTGGAATTGCCCGACTGCATTTGATTATATCTGTCCGAAACTATCTGTTGATAATAAGCATCCTCACCGCCTGCCCTTTCTACGGCGGCAGATACTCTTTCATTTACGGTACCTGCATTTACTCCATAATTGCTTAAATGTTCCAAGAAATATTTTGCGGCTTCAACATTGCTGAAATTTTCTCCGTTTTCTACCTTGCTCTTTATCTTATCATAGTAAGCCTGTGCATCTCCGCCGAAAGCATTATTTATTACATTATTTACGTTTGTCTGCATTACTTTATCCGCTATGGCATCCGTTACCGATGTAAATGTACCCAGTATATTGCTGGTAAACGATGTTACTGCCCCCGTAGCGGCATCAACGGCCGTACCCCAAACACCGGTACGTTCTGCTTTTCTCGCATTTTTGGCGAATTCTTCTCTCAAAGCCTGAGACTGTAAATGCAATGCAGTCTGATAAAGTTCATTTCCCTCTTCGGAATTAAGCTGATTCCACATTTTAGAATTTTCTTTCAATTGTTTTAATACGCTTATCGCATATTCGTCGCCTTCAGCGGCTTTCTGTTTTATTAAATCATCAATATTAACCGATTTACCGTCAACATCTACGGTTATATCTTTTTCTTTGTATGCTTTATATCCGTCGGTATGAACACCGGCATTTTTTACATCCGTTACAAGACTTGTATATACGGAAGAATCACTGTATGAAGCAACTCCCTTCCCGTCGGCATTTGCCTGATATCCGAAAGAACTTCTTACACTCTGTGCCAAATTATGAGCATTTTCCATTCCGACCGTATCGCCTGCAGCTTTTGCGGTTCTGTATGAGTCCTGTGCCGCAAATATGGTATTCACTGCCAACGTGGCAGCCGTATTACCTTTCGATGCGGCATAATACAATCTTTCGTCACCCTGCAATTTTAAAGCGTCATTTGTATCGAGTGCGGAATAACTGTTGACCAATGTCGTTTGATATTTTGTTAAATCCGATATCTCTCCGATACCTTTTCCGTTTGCACCTGCAGTTGCACCGGTATAATCCAATCTTGCCTGCTGTGCAGCTTCATGTGCTGCAGTCATCGCATCTTTATCACCTGCTTTTTTTGCCGCCGCATAATCACGTTTTGCCTGAGCTATATCTCTTGCTGCCGCCTGTGCGGATTCATCTCCGGCAGCGGCATTTCTTGCTATAATGTCGTCAGTACCTGTTCCGCTTACACCGTCTACACCCAACATTTCCGCCCATTCATTGGTATCCTGTGTTGTTTGTTGATTATCATCTTTTGTTAAAGAATTCACTAAATTCGCTATTTCCTGATCAATCATTCCTTCATCGCTATATGTCGTATCTACCATAAGATCACCGGCAAATGCGGTTCTTACAACAACATTGTCTTCTTCACTTGCAGATGTTTTTATAATATTACCGAGTTCATCATAATTAATCTTCAAGTCTCCGCTTATAACTTCACCTACCGTATCCGTTTTAGAACCGAGTTTAAGCACGGAATTATCACCGACTGCTACCAAACTGCCGTCTCTCAAAGATATACTTCCGTCACTTACCAAATAGCTCTTCCCGTCTGCGGATTCCTTAACCACGGCGTTGGTATCCGATGCATCCGGGTTAGCCTTATCTTTTTCGTTCTGCTCTTTAGAACTTGTTCCGTCGCCTTTGGCGATTGCAAACGTATTTCCTTCATCAATATTTACTTTACCGCTTATTGCAAGTCTTGACGGATCATCCTTGGATACGCCTATGGTTGCATTTTCAAGCGTTCCGAATTGTTCTGTTCCGTCGGGAGCTCTGTTTATATATGTTCCGCTTACGGCTACGGGTTCAAAATCCTGACCGACGGTATAAGTAAACGATATATCATCATCCAAACGAATTGTATCTCCCGCCAGACTGCCGCCTATTGTCGTCGAAATCTCGGTTCCGGCTTTATAATCAACATCATAAGATTTTACATTGCCTTCACTATCTCTTGTTATTGAAGTTTTGTTACAGTTTTCCAAAGAATCGTTAATAACATTAAAGTTATCATCAACTTCTACGGCATAACCGTAAGTTGTAACTGTAGTTTCTCCGTCAGAACCTTTTACGGTTTTAGTCATTGTGTTGAACTTAGAATCCGTTACAAGGTCTCTGTTATATCTCCAATCCTGCCCGTTAAATTCCACACTTGTTGAAACTGTAGTCCCTTCGGCAGGATTGGTAGTCTTAGTAACCATATTAGGAGACTGACTGCTGTAACCGAATGTTTGGATTTTGCTTTGATCTATCCAGTTGTTATCCACATAATCATATCCCTTATACAGATCATCTTCACCTTTCAATTTCAATTTATTTGCAGCTTCCAACACTTCTTTATATTGGTCAACAAGAGATTTATTATCACCCTGTTTCCCGCTGTCCGTACCTTGGGTTCCTTCTTGTTTTTTATCATAATAAGCATCAGATAAATCGTATCTTGTTACATCAACATTACCGTTCTTATCGACGGTTATTTCTTCAAAACCGCTCGGTTTTGCCGTGCCGTTACCGTCAGTTTCACCGTTAACAAAATCCACAACTTTTGCGGTCTGCGTCTGTTCCCCTGTTTCTTCGTCGGTTCCTATGGACCACTGTGCTACTCTATCAACTCCGTTTATTGTTTCACCGTTACCGAGTTTTATATCAATATGTCCGTTGTTGAAATAGTCGCCCGTATATGTATTTTTGTTTCCTTTCCCGATATCGTAAACTATTGCGGTTTCTTTTTCTGCATTCTTGCCTGTAAACTCTTCGGAATAGAAGTTCTCCAATGTCAACTTCTTATCACCGGCTTTTATATCGGTAAAGTACACATTATCATTGTAATCCTGTTTAAAGTTATATTCCAATGCAATACAATGATCATTATAATTGTAACCGACATTTTTTGCGGTATATATTTCTGCACCTGTTTCATCGTAAGCAGTTATTGTATTAACCGCACCGTAACATTTTGCATAATCCATAGCCCGGTCAAAACCTTCGGTTGTCGCCATCTCTCTTAAACTGTCATAATTAAATCTTTTATCTGTTGTACTTGCATTCAAATCTACGGTTGTATATGAACCGTCGGCACTGTAGTTAGTCATTGTTCCGGCAGCTTCGTTAATTACAACACCGCCGTTTTCTTGAGTTACTCCTACCATTCCGTAAGCAAAATCTTTTGCTTTATCGGTTGTATTTTTATTTTGCATCAAATATTCCGCTGCGTTTATCGAAATCTGCTGAACGTTTTTCAAATAATCCGTTCCGAACATATTGCCTACGGCCTTGGTTGCCGTCGCAAAAGCAGCATTAATCTGATCAATTGCTTTATCAACATCTTCACCGGTCATCACATTACCGTTTTCGTCTCTTAATTCTTTAGCCTGTATATTACTGCCGGTAACTTCAAGAACGGTAGATCCTTTTTCATTTAATCCTTTAACCGCTACTTCCCACTTCTTGGTTTCGGAATTATAAGTTCTGCTTGCGGAATCTTTATCCTGTGCCAAAGCAGATGATGTTTCATATCCTTTAATAAATTCACTTGCGGATTTTATATTGTTTGCAGATATGGTTTGTCCCTGCTGTCCTTCCGTCAACGAGGATACCGTTACTTCCCATACTTTATCTTCTTTATTATATTCTGCCGTTGAGCCTTCTATTCCGGCTACAATATCTTTTGCTGTATTATATTGATCAACAAAAGTTTGAGCTTTCCCTATAATATCTTCTACTGATACGGATGTTGTTCCCGTACTGCCTATATTCGGAACATTAACTTCCCATGTGTTGCCGTTATAACTTAGCGTTGTATCATCTATCTTATTTGCAATGCTGTTTGCCTTATTATAATCGGTAACAAAATTTTCGGCATTGGAAATATTTTCTGCGGCAACCGTTATGTCTTTTTGTCCCGTTGCTCCGGGCACAGTTACATTCCACGACCATGTTTTGTCAGAATTGTTATAAGTGTATTCCGCTGTTGCTCCCGAGATTCCATTTGTTGCATCGGTTATTGTCGCGGCAGTTTTGTAATCTTTTACAAATTTGTTTATTGCTTCATCCGTAGTTCCTATATTGGAAACTTTTATTGTCTGTCCCTGTTGATCTTCCGTTCCGGGCATCGTTACATTCCATTCTTTCTTTCCTGCATTATAACTTAACGATGCATCTTTTATTCCGGAGTTTGCGTCGGTTATGGCCGTTGCAGCTTTGTATCCGTCAACAAAATTATTTATTTCATTTTTCGTCGTTCCTATTTCTTTCGCTTTTATCGGATCGGAATTTCCTTCAACACTCATTGTCCAGCCGTCTTGTTTGTTATAGCCGACAAGTTTTGCCGCATTACCGTCTTCTCCGTTTATACCTGCAGCTGCAGCACTTACGGTTTTATAATCCGATATAAAGTTCTTTATCTGATAATCTTCTTGCCCTATATCCGCTATACTTATTTTCAAATCTTTCTGCCCGTTTGCTCCGGGTACGCTTACTTTCCACTGACCGCCATCAAATACTCCGGTCGAGCCGTCTATTCCTGCCGCAACTTTTGTCGCCGCATTATATTCATTTACAAAATTTTTCCATTCTCCGTTTGTCTTGCCAAGCTTATCTGCAGAAACAGTTGTTGAATCGGTAGTACCTATTCCGGGAACCGTCACTTCCCAAACTTTATCTTTTTTATTATAACTTGCAGTTGCTCCGTCTATACCATTTGTTACTTTAGTTGCGGTATTATATCCGTTTATAAAATTATTTATATCCGTTTCCGATGTACCTATATTTGCCGTAGATATGACCTGATCTTTCTGTCCGTTTGTTCCCGTAACGGTTACATTGAAATTATTGGTAGCGGCATCATAACCTATATTTGAATCTTTATTTATGCCGATACCGTCGGACACTGCGTAAGCCGCAGTCAATGAATTTATAAGATGATTTGTACCTTTTGTGGTTGAGGCATTTCCTCTTTCATTTATAGCTTTAACCTTATCGGCACCTATGGATTGTCCGTTAACTTTAATATCTTTTATTTCTTTTACTGTTTCCTTGACAGTTTTTACTCCGCCTTCTTCCGCGGATTTTTCTTTCTCTCTTTCAAAGTCTTCATTGCTCATTTTATTGAGCTGTCTTACATGCTGTTTGCTTTCTTTAGTTTCCTTTATTACTCCATCTTTCTTAAGTTCTTCTATTCTTTCCTGCGATGTCTCCGGATCGGCAATCTCTTTAGCCAATTCTTCAGCTTGCTTTTCCGCTTCCGCATTCTTTGCTTTCTGTTCTTCGGTCTCGGTTATACTTCCCTGGTCTTTCAGTTTATCAAACTCTTCCTGTTTCAATGCATTCAGCCTATCCTCTTCCTCTTTTGCCAATGCATCTACTTTCTCCTGATCCTCTTCTTCATCCGGTATCTCTACTGTATATGTATATTCTACTTCTACTTCATATTCATATTCTACTTCTACTTCATATTCTACCGTTACCGTATATGTATATGTTTCCGTATGCGTGTTGCCTTCGTCATCCGTATAACTCCTTTCTCCGGTCCTCTCCTCTTCCCTTGTTCTTGTCTCTGTCCTCGTTCCCGTCCTTGTCTCGGTCCTTACTCCCGTCCTTTCTTCCGTCCTTGCTCCCAATATATCTATCATCTCTTCTTTGCTTATTTCCGTCGCATTGCCTTTGTCTATCTCCGTCTTTAACCCTTCGCTTGCCGTCAACGCTCTCAATTTGCCGTCTTTACCGAGTGCTTTATAGCTTATCCCCGTATCTGTCCCTGTTACATCTTTCGCTCTCTCTCCGTTTAAAATACTCTTTAATGCCGTCGCACTATACTCTACTGCTTTTCCGTTATTTACATTCGGGTCGGCTATCGTATAGTTTTCGTTATCCAACTTACTTATCGTTATATAATGGTCCTCGTTTACCCATACTATTGCACTCTCTCCTGCTTTCAGTCCGTCAACAAACGTATCCAAATCACTCGCATATCCGTATGCATCCTGTCCGTATTTCTCCATTATTGCCTGCATCGTTGCCATGCTCGTCATTAACTGCGTTTCGCCCGCATTTAGCAAGTCCGCATTATGATCACTAAATACTCCCGTACTTATCTCTATCAATATCGCCGTTAACCCTATTACTCCTTTACTGCTTACATCCAATACACTGTATAATGCCTCTACCGCACAGTTGATTATACTCCCGCCCTGCTCAAACAGTGCCGTAAGTATCCCTATTACACTCTCTTTCTCCTCATCGCTCTTATCCGCCAATGCTTCCTCTAAGCTCTTTGCTACTTCTTCCTCACTCTCGCCACTCTGTTTGGCAAGCTCAGTTACCACATCTTTATATTCCTGCGTCTGCTCTATTTGCTGTTTGTTCTCCTGCTCTATCGTCTGTATTGTCTGCGGTTTCTCTTCCTCTTTTCCCTCTCCCTCATCTTTCTTATACTCCCCTATCGTTATCCCTTCCATGTCGGCTATCTCTTCCGCACTCTTCGATTTGCTTACCTCTTCCGTACCAACCGCTTCTTTCTGTGCTACTCCTATAATATCTATCTTCTCAGCCGTACCGTCCCTCAACGCTTTCTTCCTATCTACCAATGCCTGATAGTATACTATATCGCTCTGGCCCGCATATCCCAATACCTGTTCAGTCTCGGGATTATATACCGCTACCACTTTTCCGTTGCTTTTATCCTTTATTACTCCCTCTTCCGAATTTATCTCTATTAAATTATCTACATCCTCTTCGCTCATCTCTCCTATGGCTATCATCGTATTCACGCCTTCTCCGTCTCCCGCTCTCATCGCTTCCTGTGCACTTACTAACCCTACTTCGCTGGTATCGGTCTTACCGCTCTTTATAACCTGTTCGTTCCTTTCTTTGTTATCCTTTGCCTTTTTCTCCTTTGCATATACAGGCAAATTCGCTATGTTTATTACAAAACACAGCACAACAAACAAGCTCACGAATTTCCTGAACTTGTTCGTTCGATAATTCTCCCTAAAATAATTGCTTATCCCCATGACTGATTTCTTGATTATATTCATTTTTCCCTCCTCGATAATTGCCTTTTTCAGACAATTTTTCGATTTTGTTTATTTTTTTTATTTTTTATTTTTTTTCTTTTATTTTTTTATTTTATTTTTTATTTTTTTAAATTCTTTTCCAAAAATCTTTCAACTGTCGTTGTCGTTTCGTCGTTGTCGTTTCGTCGTTGTCGTTTAAACTCTTCAACTATTC